>DFOX01000002.1:30998-31128 GCA_002376945.1 Patescibacteria group bacterium UBA3530 | reverse complement strand
AGAAGATGAGTTCCAATCTGACCAGCTATCATCATACGAAGCATTCCAATCACTCCAAGTAGTGTCGTAACTAGCGTTCCAGTCTGACCAATCGTCCAATGAAGTGTTCCAATCACTCCAATCATCAGAA
>DFOX01000002.1:0-30680 GCA_002376945.1 Patescibacteria group bacterium UBA3530 | reverse complement strand
AGAAGATGAGTTCCAATCTGACCATGCTGTATCAGCACACGACACGCATGTATCTCCACCGATTTCCCATCCATCAGAAGCATGTACAATATCTGTCGCCATCATTGTTGAAACACCGACTACAAACACTGTTAGAAGAAACAGAATTGAAATATTCTTGGTTATTGAGTTCTTTATAAATGTCATGTGCTATTAATTATTTTACTAATTCTATTTTTAATGAATCGCTATATCGTAATTATGTTGGGGTTGCTGACGAGCGAGTTTTCTACCGCTCGTCAGCAAAAGAAACTTAGGGCAACTGTACCGGATCGGTACGGCTTTCCCTAAACGCACGCAGGACATTACCTACGTACGAAATAGGGGTTGCGATGCCCGGTGTGCAGCGGGTGATTGTTACCTTCACCGCACGCCGTACAATCCCTTCACAGAGGGTGTACTTGTCCTCCCTCTGCTTCCGTACTGTACGATCACTCGAGTAACGATCATAAATGATCGTTCCTGACTCATCGTACAATCTTATTGCCACGGCTCCCTCGGCCGCTTGTTTGAAGTACAGCGACACTAGTTTGCACTGCACCTCGCGGTACACCTGTACCGCACCGCAATCTTCGCAAACTGCGGTATGTTGTTCATTTTCTTCTCCAGCCGTGACAACGGCAGGGAGGAGAAAAATGAGGATAACAATGTAAATGAACTTCATGTCTTATTCCTCTCCTTTTTGTTGACATGGCTGGTCTTATATTGACCTACCTACATATGATGTATCACATACAAGTAGCTCAGCGCAAGAGTTATGCTGTAAAAGTATGGTGTGGAGCGACAAGAACATCGGTGTGTCTCATCGCTCCAACTCCGTTATTCGCCACCATCGGCGGCGGCGAAACACTCCTCGGCGAGGATCAAAAGATCCTTGTCCCGAAGAATGTAATTTCTCAGTTGGGTTTCAAACCCAACTGAGACTTCCTTTCCCGCAACCTTTTTGGTTGCGAGCCGGGCGCGGAAATCCTCACCCGATTCGAATCCTGCCTCAACCATGCAAGTATTAAATACTTGCATTCTTTCGGCGGCCGCGGTGTGCACGCCAGAGGCCCCGGCACCCGCCGATGTGGTTGCCGCGAAAGTTGCCGCGAAAGTTGCGGCAAAGATTTTGTTGGACATATTTTGTCCTCCTTCTAATAAAATGAACGTTATAGATCCCTTTTACAAGATCTGAGAAGAGCACAGTTACGTATGCTCTTTTCAAAAATTGCAACAGCTTGCTTGGAGAAGGAAAGCGATCTCTCCTTCTCCAGCAAGTTCTCTTATTCAGGGCAATACAACTGCATACCGCCCTGAACCCGGCGCGTCTGGGGGGCAACCCCCCAACAAGAAAATGGCCTCCCGTTGGGGTCTCTGATGGTGATTCTCCGAATCATGCCATCTTCGTTTCGGATGAAATCATCATCCGAGGAAGGAGAAGTTGCGACAACATCACTGTCGTCGTCGGTTGTTGTGACGACTCTGTACGCGACACTGCCGCCAGCGGTGATAATCGCAACCGCGATCGCGATCGCGATTATGCCCCATCCCCATTGGGGCATTCCTCCCGTGCTGGAAGAATGATCTTCCAGCACATCATCACCCCTCCTCCCTCCAGCTCCCTCGGGTTTTGGAGGAATCGGACGCGGCGGCATCCGCGGCGGCGGGTCGGCTACTCCCACTGCCTTTTTTGAAGGCGGTGAAGGCGCCTTCCCTGTCTTGGTATCGAGGACTTTCTCCCTCGCCACCACGGTGCCGAAAGCACCATTCTCCCAGCGCTTATAGCGCCGGGTTTTTTCATCAAATCGAACTTCGACGGTGCGGTCCGCCCCAAGTACAAGATGAGGGCGAGTGTTATTTGATGATCTTTTGGACATATTTTGTCCTCCTTTCTTTCCTTTCTTATTGTGAATGTTCTTACATAAAAATGTATCACAAACTATTGACTTGTCAAGTGCTTATGTTCTAATGGTCTCCAAGAACCTTGAAAACATGGAAGGAACAGTAATGGAAACTTTGGCCTTGCCACCCACGTATCAACGTGGACCATATGCCATACGCGATTCGCATGCATTTGGTATATTTGTTGGTAGTATCTGGAAACCTATCGTATGGGGCTCTGGTCTTGCCGCAATTTTAACCCTGCCAAGTGCTGTGTTCGGCTCTTTGGCTTTCGTCGTTCTCGTATGGATTTGTTCGTTCGGATTCATGTTTTGGGCATGTTTCTACAACATCAAAGCAAATACGAACGGTATACTCACGCGATTTGGATCGTACAGCCCTAAGATCCTGCCTCCAGGATGGAGCTTCTCTGGCCCATGGCCCTTATACAAACTCAATTCTGGAGACTCCATCGGGCTCGAACCTGTGCACTTCGATATAATGCCTAAGAATGTCGATACATTCGAAGGTCCTGGAATTGAAGGTGGACAAATCACCGTGTCTCTTACCGGTATGGTTCGAGTGAAGTACCCACTCCTATTCCGCCTCTGTGGAGGATGGGCGAAGGTAAGGGTGCAAGTGCATAATGCAGTTGAAGCTGTCGTGCGTCAATACTGCGCATTTCGCACCTTCGACGAACTCAAGCACGAAAAAGGAAGCGGGGCAGCAGCCGCGATCTTCCGTGGAGCTCATGAGTGGTTTTACGTGCTACTCTTCGACCATGTTTCTAACTCATGGGTTGAGGAAGTGCTCGACATATTAGTATCTGGGTGTACTCTCAGACGCTACTTGGCGAGATATGGCGTGGAAATATACTCCCTTGAAGTGCAAGACTTCACGCCAACGAATCAGGGACTTCGCGATGCGCAAGATCTTGCAGCTATCGCAAGAAAAAAACAAGAACAGGGCGAGGTAGCAATCACTGCTATTCAAAGTGGTGCACAATCCCTCCTGGAAGGTGTTGAGGGCTTAGATCCAAACACTGCTGCTCGTCTTGCCGCCGGCGCTAATAACGTTGGTGACCTTCGCATGATCGACATGGGTGGTAGTTCACGACCAAGAGTCCTCATTGACTCGAAGTAAGTGATCTTGCATCAAGACTAAAAACGCCCCGGTTTTTCGAGGCGTTTTTCTTTACACATTTTTCCCTATAAACTCAGCTTCAACAATCCACCGGTCACTCTTTGCACCGAAAGTATCACATGTAAGCAGTGTCAAACGATTGCCCGACACTTTTAATTCAATGCGATCATCATTAGCATCTGCTCGATATACACGCCGCACCTTGTAGGTGTATGAGTCAGCACCTGAAGAAACATAGATGGTGTCATTGTATTCTAGCTTTTCAATTCCGTTAAATGCCTTATAAAATTTGTTTCTCACCACGGGCAAGCCACTGGAGTGTCCAAAAAGCAACACATTAGTGCCTTGTGCACCGAGCGTACCTGAGTCCGGATAGCGAACCGCAGAACTCTTCAGTGCTTCATCAAGCAGTTCAATGTTACGCGTTTGCGGATTGCTTACCGGAAGATCGGTACCTAACTTCGGAATAACCAAACGACTTGGGTACACAGCTCCCGCAGTATTTGAAAGAGACTTAGTTTCATCAAAAACCACATTGGCGGTGTATGCCAACCGTTCACTTTCATTGGTGATATTTTCAAGAGATTGATCGGTCAGAGCAGTATTTTGTGTAATCCAAATGGCTGCGCCTGAACCGATTGTCACAATTACAACCCAAGCCAGTATGAGCTTGAGCAGCATCTTGGGGCCAAGGAGCAGCGAAGTGATACTTGGTTCTTTGAACTTGTCGATTTCCATGACCGCATATTATAAAGTGGTTAGGAACATACGTCAAGTCGCCCGCATAAATTGACTTACTTCTCCAATAGCTGTATACATACATACTATGGAAAAACTTAAACGCATTCTCGCAATAGTTGTCTTTATCATACTCCTTATAGTTGGCCTCTGGAGCGCGATTCAAGTGATTACATTTGTACCGAGTCTTTTTAATGAATCATCGACGGGAAGTGATGGGGCAATTGCACTAAACGGAGAGAATATCGTTGTCCAAACAAGCAGAGATACGGTGTATTCGGGAGAAACACTCACTATCGACTGGGTACGTGAGGGATCTAACGAAGGAGTTGTCTCATTCGCATATGGATGTACTGAGGGGGTATACTTTGAAATAGCACAGGACACAGTCCCCTGTAATGTTCCATTTACTATGGCTCCTTCTGTAAGTACGCTCACGGTCGTTCCGTTCTCTTCAAAGGAAAAGGTAGATGTTGCTTTTGCAATTACGTACACTGACCCCCAAAACAAAAATGTTCGAGATACCAAGACGATAACAATCATCGGAACTATAAATGACGCACCAACCGAACCAACTCCGGTTGAGGAAGATCCACTACCGACAACTCCGGTGGAACCACCAGCCACCTATACACCGCAGCCAATTCGGGTTCCAAGAACTTCGGTTCCCTATGGAGTAGCCGATCTTCAGATAACCAACGTGCGTCCCGGAGTAACTGCACCATACGGACAGTTTGAAACAAAACAAACTGTAAGTCGCTACGAAACCGGTGCGGTGAAATTTACGGTTACCAACTCTGGCACAAAAACCACAAATTATTGGTACTTTCGTGCAAATCTGCCCGTGATCGGTGGCTATGAATTTGTATCTGAAGCACAGCCGCCACTCACACCGGGTTCGTCACTTGAAATACTCATTACGTTTGACCAACTCGCTCCGGGAGTCGGTACAATTGTCATTCGTGTCGATCCGTACAACTACATTCCTGAAACAAACGAGTACAACAATACCGCGTTGAAAACGATGAATGTTCTAAACTTTTAAGTGAGTGTTTCTTGTATTATATATCAAGCGTTGCTTCCTTGGCGTGCGATTGGATAAATGATTTGCGAGACGCTACATCGGTGCCCATAAGAGTATCAAATACCCTATCAGCTTCTTGAGCATCTTCTATGGTCACCCGTTTGAGAAGACGTCTTTCTGGATCCATGGTCGTCTCCCACAACTCATCAGGATTCATTTCACCAAGACCTTTATATCTCTGTACGTTGATTTTTGTTTTTTTGGCTCCCTCTTCCACATCAGAATCCGTTGTCACTTCATCGTGACCTACTAACGCAATTCGCTCTTCCTCTGTATATGCGTACTGGACCTCTTTACCTTGCTTAATCTTGTACAAAGGGGGTTGTGCGATATATAAGTACCCCCCTTCGATAATGGGTTTAAAATATCGATAGAACAACGTCATGAGAAGTGTTCGAATATGTGCACCATCAACATCAGCATCTGTTGCGATAATCACTTTATGATAGCGAAGTTTTTCAACGTCGAATGTGTCTCCGATAGCAGTCCCCAGTGCAACCACCAGTGCCTTGATTTCGTTATTGGCGAGCATTTTATCAAGTCGTGCGCGTTCAACATTGAGAATTTTCCCTCGCAAAGGAAGAATGGCTTGCGTCTTTCTGTCACGCCCCTGTTTTGAACTGCCACCGGCCGAATCTCCCTCCACGATAAAGATCTCTGAATCTTCTGCGGATTTACTTTGACAATCGGCCAACTTCCCCGGAAGAGTCATTCCATCCAGCGCTCCCTTGCGCAACACTGAGTCTTTCGCGGCTTTCGCGGCTTTTCTCGCCTTCATCGCAAGCACCGCCTTCATGATGACCGCCTTGGCGTCATGTGGATTCTCCTCCAGAAATTCAGCAAATGCGGTTGCAAACACTGTTTCAACCGCTCCACGAGCTTCCACACTTCCCAGTTTTGCTTTAGTTTGTCCTTCAAATTGGATTTCCTCCATTTTTACAGAAACGACTGCGGTAAGTCCCTCGAGAACATCGTCACCGGTAAATCCGGTCTCGATACCTTTGAGATTTGCTTTCTTCACATAATTATTAAGTGTTCGTGTAAGTGCGGTTTTAAATCCTGTGACGTGCATTCCGCCCTCGGGGTTATAAATATTATTTGCAAACGCTGAAAGACGTGCAGAAATATCATCAACATATTGCAAGGCAACTTCTACATGTACATCATCGTGATCTTTTTCGACGTAGAAAATATTCTTGTGCATTGCCTTTTGGTGTCGATTTTGAAAAGAAACCAAGCTGGTGAGACCGCCCTCGAAATAAAAGGACATTGAGGGGACATCGAGTGCCTGTTCTTTGAGATAAAATGTCTTGGTATCATCAAGTGCTCCTGCAAACTCTCGAGCGTCAATGATAGTGAGGCGCATACCACGCACCAGGTATGCCTGTTGCCGCAAGTGTTCAACAATGGTTTTCCAATGAAACTCTATTTCGGGAAAGATTATCGGATCCGGTTCAAATGTAATTATTGTTCCGTGCTTTTTGGATGTCCCTAATTTCTTAGTCGCAGCAACCTTCTTCCCACCACGTGTGTATTCTTGCACATACTGTCCACCATCACGATGTACCTCTGCTCTTACGTGTGTTGAAAGAGCGTTGACCACCGATACTCCAACACCATGCAGTCCACCTGAATATTTATATCCTTCTCCTCCAAACTTCCCTCCGGCATGAAGAGTAGTCATAATAGTCTCAAGGGCTGACACCTTTGTCTTCTTGTGCTTATCAACCGGAATACCACGACCATTATCCACCACCCTTACTCTATTTCCCGGCAAGAGAGCAACTTCGACATTATCAGCGAAACCGCCCATTGCTTCGTCGCGCGAATTATCAAAAATCTCCCAAATGAGGTGATGGAGCCCATCAACTCCCGTTGTGCCGATGTACATTCCCGGACGCCTGCGAACTGCCTCAAGTCCCTCCAAAACGGTAATGTCATCTGCTCCGTATTTCCCTTTTTTCTCTACCATACTGTTATACAAAAAGAGTGTGTCGAACACTCTCTCCATATCATCTAGTATACCAAAAAACACGCGGAAATGCGCGCTTTTGTGTATATGTTATTATCTCATTTCCCAACCTTCTCGTCCCTGTATTTCAGTCTCAATATGCCCCATGATGTCATTCACTTCTTTATCGTTGAGCGTCCTCTCATCTGATTGAAATACAAGGTGGAAGGCATAGGAAGTCTGTCCCTCCTTTTCAAAAGTATCAAAAAGGTCAATGCGCACAAGAAGATCACCAGCATGAGTACCAATTATTTTTTCCACATCTCCTGCAGACGCTGTTGCAGGAACCCAAACCGCAATATCACGAAGCACAAACGGATAATTACTCATTGCTTTGTAAGAAATGTTTCCTATGGTACTTCCCCTTGGGTATGTTTCCACATCTGGAAGATCGCTCACTAATGCATCTAAGTTAAATTCCATGATACCTTGGAAAATGTGTGTTACCGCCTCAGGTGCCTTTCCAAGCGCGGTCTCAATCGCATTCATGGCCTCATGTAATTCCTTTTGCGTCCTCTCTGGCAACATCTTCTTCCCCGGTAATGCAACCCCAAAGGCAACATGTGTTTCCTCTGCGTGGTGAGTGAATACATTTCCGATTTCAAATATTTTCACTCCTTCGTACAATCCGAGTAAGGGTGCATTCTTCTCATTTTTAACCAGTGCTTCAGAAATACCTTCCGCTAAATTGTAACGAAGGTGATCTTTATCACTCGCCAAAGCATTTATCAACTTGATCTCTCCGGTATCTCTGAGTGAATACAGATACACTTCGGTATATCCCTTGCTGGTGAGTGCAGCGCGTATTTTTTCTGCGTATGCGTATTTTTTATGTATCTGAGGAACTCTTTCAGGAGTAGTGAGATTCTTGCTCGGAATCTTGTTGTACCCATACACCCTCCCAATTTCCTCGATAACCTCTTCCGGAACACGAATGTCTCTTCGCTCAAACGGTGCGGTAACTGAGAATGCACCATCATTGATGGAATACTCAAACTGTAATCGATTAAGAATATCTGTTACCTCTTCTTCTGACACCTCCACTCCAAGCAATCTTGACGCGCGACTCGTTGAAACTGACACTGCTGTATTACCTGCCCCAATCGAACCAGCCGTCGCATACCCCTGTAACACTCCTCCGGCGATGTCCAAAATCAATTTGACCACCGCAACCACGCCATGCTCTGCCAGCGCATCTGCGATATTGTTCTCAAACCGTGTAGAAGCTTCCGTTCTTAATTTAAGTGCTTGTGCCACTCGCCGTATCTGTTGCGGATTAAAATTAGCGGTTTCTATAATAATATCAGTGGTATCTTCATCAATATCTGCATGTGTGCCTCCTTTAATGCCCCCCACTGCAACGGGTATGTCTGTCTCAGCGTCGGTAATAACGGTCACCGTATCATGCAATGCAACCTCTGCTCCTCCAAGAAGCGTTATCTTCTCACCATCTCTTGCCATGCGTGTTCCCACATGAGGAATAGTTCCCTCGAATTTATTCGCGTCAAAAACGTGTGTCGGTCTTCCCAAATCAAACAGTACATAGTTAGTGGCATCAACAATATTGTTTATGGACTTCTGTCCCACGGCTTCAAGACGCTTCTGTAACCACTGGGGTGATTCGGTGATCGTGACCCCTGTGATATGAGCAGCTATATAGTATGAACATGCAGCGTGTTCATCTAAAGTAACCTGTACCGATTCGGTAAGTGGTTTTAGAGAAACCATTTCGCGCAATGGATCTTCTTTCATGGGAATATCAAAAAGTGCCGCTATTTCTCTTGCGATTCCGCGATGAGAAAGGCAGTCTGCTGCGCGATTTGGCAACACATCTATGTCAATAATCGAATCTCCGCCCACCTCTTCAACTCCCTCTATTTCAAACGCATGGAAGGTTAATTTCTGTTGTAATTGGGAAACGGGCGGAAGTGTACCTTCCTCAAAAAATGTGCGTAGCCATTCGTAACTTACCTTCATACTTCAAATTGTTGGATAAATCGCAAATCTCCCGAGTGAAAGATGCGCACATCATCAATACCCCATTTGAGCATACAAAGTCTTTCAATTCCTCCACCAAATGCCCATCCTTGATACTTTTCTGGGTCAATACCTCCCTCACGCAATACATTGGGATGCAACATGCCGGCTCCCAATATCTCAATCCATTTCCCTCTCAGGCGTTTGGGAATGTTGTCTCCTAACAGCTTCATGTCTACCTCAACTCCCGGTTCAACAAACGGAAAAAATCCCGGTCGAAAACGTATTTCCACTGAACCGCCGAGAAATTGCTTAAAAAATGTCTCAAGCGTACCTTTTAGGTGAGCAAGAGATATATGTTCGCCAACGGCAAAGGCATCTACCTGATAGAATTGTGCTTCGTGTGTCATGTCAGTCGCTTCATTTCGATACACTTTCCCACACGACATAAAGCGCATTGGGCCATCATGCTCTTTGAGTTTTCGAGCGGTAACCGCCGTATCATGTGTCCGCAGTACATGACTTTTATCCACCCAAAAAGTATCTTGCATATCCCGCGCCGGGTGATTCTTGGTGACATTTAATGCATCGAAGTTGTAATGTTCTGTTTCAAGTTCAGGACCGGTAGCAATTTCAAATCCCATATCACTAAAAATAGCGACGATTTCACGAACTGCACTCGTGAGCGGGTTGATGTATTGTTTTTGCATAGAGGTGAGTATAGCACATATGAAGCGTTACAGTGGCTGTGTTTCTCGATATTACATGTTACAATCGCGACTATGGACGTCACACAAATAGTGATGTATGGGGTTTTGTTTGTCTCGCTCTATTTCGAGGTATTTTTGCTTATCACCTTTTTTGAACATCTCTCCGCTCCAAAACCTGCACGTTCAAAAAGAAACTTGCCGACTGCTGCAGTTATCGTTCCCTGTTTTAACGAGGAGAAGACCGTTGGTGCGACACTTAACTCGTTGCTGAACCTTAGGTATCCTATTGAGAAACTGCACATCATTGCAGTTGATGATGGGTCTACGGACAACACACTTGAAGTACTTAAATCATTTGAGCATCACTTACACATAACCATTCTCACAAAGGAAAATGGAGGAAAACATACTGCATTGAATACCGCATGTGAATATACTGATGCCGATATCATTGGTTGCCTCGACGCTGACTCGTATGTGGATCAAGATGCATTGCTGTATATCGCATCGCACTTTAAGGACCCTGCTGTTTCTGCAGTTACTCCCGGAATCAAAGTGGATAATGCGAAAAGCATTATACAACTCATGCAAAAAGCAGAATACGGATTGGCTATATTTGTGCGGAACGTATTCGCACTCATGGATGCGCAGTTTGTTACCCCCGGACCGTTCTCGTTTTTTCGTCGTGAAGTAATCCTGTCAGTAGGAAAATGGAATTACGGACACAGTACGGAGGATCTCGAAATGTGCCTGCGGTTACAAAAAGAACATCACAAAATTACCAACGAAAGTCGTGCACTCGTTACGACAACGGCACCGAAAACCTTTAGAGCACTGTATAAGCAAAGAGTTCGCTGGACGTACGGATTTTTGAGGAATGCACTCGATTATTCACATCTTTTCTTCAATCCCAAGTACGGGGCTCTGGGACTCCTCGTACTCCCTCTGAGTCTTATTTCAATCTTCGGTGCCACGTTTTTGTTCGGATCTTTGATTTGGAATACATTTGTTCGTATTACAGAGGAGATAATCAAATTCCAAACCGTAGGAATTTCAACTCCAACAGTGCAATTCGATATCTTTTATGTGCAAACCAGTACACTTTTTACGATAGTGCTTGCACTTATTATACTCACACTCGTTATTATCGGTATCGGTAAGAAACTCTCAAATGAAAAGATATTTTCGTTTGACATACCTGTCTACTTAACACTCTATGGTTTTTTGACACCTATTTGGCTAACCGTATCCATATACAAGGCAGCTGCAAATAGCGGTGTGCGCTGGCGTTAGGGTAAACCTAGTGCTATAGTGCCGCCCATGCAGGGCAGACCCTCACAATGGATTAAGTATATACTTGCGTTTGTTATAACGGCTTTTATTTTTGCAACCGCAATTATTGCAAACAATTTCTTCAATGCAAAACGTATTGAACAGATTCGCTCAATTGAAGAAGGTATTTCAATAGATATCCTTTCATTGGATACACAATTCGAGCTTCTTCAAGAACAATCATGTCAGAGTATCTCTGAAAACCCTATTCTCTCACGTGAGCTTGATACGCTTGCTCGTAAATTATCCTTTGCCGAAGCACAACTTGGTGCTGATAATGAGGAAGTGTTGCGTCTTAAACGACACTACTCTCTTCTGGAGATTAAAGATCTTCTCCTGATGCAAAAAGTATCTGAAAAGTGCGGTTTGGAGCCGGTCTTTCTGCTCTACTTCTATTCAAATGAAAAAGGAGCGTGTATGGATTGTAAACGACAAGGATACGTCCTGACTGAATTGGCAAAACAATATCCATCACTGCGTATTTATTCCTTTGATTACAATCTGGATCTCTCAGCAGTGGAGACATTGATTTCCTTGAAAAATATCCCCGAGGAGCTTCCCGCGCTTGTAATACACGACAAAGCGTATGGTGGATTTAAGAAGATTGAAGAAATTAAGGAGTTGATACCCGAACTGAAAGCACTCGACGAGCAAGTAGAAGATTGAGTTTTCGATTCTTGGAGCCAGAGAGAGGACTCGAACCTCCGACCTACTCATTACAAGTGAGTTGCTCTACCAACTGAGCTACTCTGGCATAACTTCCTTCTCAGAAGTCAGACTAGTTTCTCGTTTTATGCGTTCCGTGTCAAGGTTTTTTTTGTGTGAGGACACCTCTTGTAGAAATGATGATTTCGTTTCTACAACAGGACGTCGCGCACTATGCGTCATGGCACGCGTAACCTGGTGCGCATGTCTCTCAATTTTTCGTGCGGTCTTTGCCACAACCGAAGCGGAGGTATGTACACTCGCCTTCAGTACATTCTTTGGTGACACATAGTGTTCAAGGTGAGAACTATATCGTTGAGCTTTTCCAATCCAACGAATAACGATACGATCTCCTTTCTGACGTATACGCACATACCACTCAAGAGTATGAGACGTTTCGTATACCTTAAATGCGGTAAACGCGATGAGTGCTATACATGAAATGCCGAAGGCAATAATTGCTGCCATATACAGTACTATACCGAAAGACGTGCTATCTCCGCAATCTCTGTTCGTTCGCCAAACTTTTGAGTTGCTTCGTCAAGTAATCCCTGGATGGTAATATCTGGATTTTTCACGAACGGTTGTTCAAGCAATACCTTCTCTTTCAAAAATGAATCTAGTTTCCCTGCAACAATTTTATCTTGCATCTCTGCCGGCTTATTAGCTGCCTCTTCTGCAAAGAGCGCCTTGGCTGCTGCGGTAGATGCTTCAGTTACTTCTTCTCGTGATACAAACTCTGGTGCAGTGGCCGCTACATGCATAGCAATGTCATAGGCAAGTTTTACGAATTCTTCGTTTTTTGCAACAAAATCCGTCTCACACGCAAGTACCACAACTCCTACCACAGAATTTCCCGCGTGTACGTATGCTTGTGCTGCACCACTTCCCAGTGTGCGCTCTGACTTTTTTGCGGCAACCTGTGCACTAATTTTTCGCAAGGCAACCTTTGCTTTCTCGATATCGTTACCCGACTCTTCAAGAGCTTTTTTGCATTGCATGATGGAGACTCCGGTCTCATCGCGCAGTTGTTTAATACATTCTGTAGATGACATATATCTCTTTTGATTATTTTTATTTTTCATCCTTTGGAGGTACTCTGTGCTTCTTTCCATCTTCTGCTGCTGCAACAACTTCTTCAACAAAGTAGGTGATACTTTTTGCAGCAGCGTCATTTCCTGGAATTGGATGTGTCACGTGAGTGATATCACAATCTGAGTTTGCGAGTGCAACCACCGGTATACCCATAACACGAGCTTCGTTGACAGCGATTTCTTGATATCGAGGATCAATAACGAAAATGGCTCCTGGAAGTTCCTTCATATCTGCAATCCCCCCAAAAGTTGCTTCAAGATCCTCGATTTCTCGATCGATAAGTAGTCGTTCCTTCTTGGTATATTTATCCAAATTACCCTTCTCCTTATCGGTACGCAGTGTTTCAAGACGCTTAATCCGCTTACCAATCTCTTTAAAATTGGTAAGTGTTCCACCGATCCAGCGACTGCACACGAAAGGGTGATCTGTTTTCTCTGCCGCTTTCCGTACAATGATTCGAGCTTCATTTTTACCCGCGACGAAAAGTACACTCTTCCCTGATGCAACAATTTCTTGGATAGCCCTTTTTGCCTCATCGAGTTTTTCCAACGTGATTTCAAGATCAAAAATATCATTCCGGTTCTTTTGTCCGAAAATAAAAGGAGTCATCGTGGGGTGACGACGCGTCCGTGAGTACCCATAATGTACACCAGCTTCGAATAGTTTTTGTATGTCAGTCATATTGTAAAAAGCCCCACTTGAAGGGCAAGGAGATACTATCAAATTAAACAGAGAATGGCAATGGTGAGTGCTTACCCCTCGTCAGTGTCTGCCAATGTATCCAAAATTGGTCCCAGTGCTCCACTCATAACTTTCTCAACACCAGACCACGATTTTTTAATGCGATGGTCGGTAATGCGATCTTGGGGGAAATTATACGTTCTAATCTTCTCAGAACGATCAGCAGTTCCAACTTGTGATGATCTGGTATCACTGCGAGTGCGTGCAATTTCCTCATCATGCATTTCCTGAAGACGGCTGGCGATAATCGAATATGCTTTTTCACGATTTTTCTGCTGTGATCTCTCAGCAGTACATCGCACGGTAAGACCCGTTGGTGTATGAGTGAGGCGAACAGCGGTTTCTACTTTGTTCACGTTCTGTCCTCCCTTTCCCCCAGCTCGAGAAAATTCAATCTCCAAATCCGACGGATTTATAGTAATGGTGGTCTGTTTGTACACCGGAAGCATGGCAACGCTTGCGGTTGAAGTATGAATACGTCCTTGTTTTTCTGTAGAAGGAATGCGCTGAACACGATGTACCCCCGTCTCAAATCGCAGCTTCTTATAACATCCCTGTCCTTTTATCTCAAAAGAAGCTTCCTTAAAACCTCCCATTGCGGCACGAGACTCATCAAGTGCGCGCGTCTTCCATCCATTAATCTCAGCATATTTTAGATACATAAGTGCAAGTTCTTCAGCAAATAAAGCTGCTTCTTCACCACCTGCACCTGCACGAACCTCCAAAACAGCTTCGTTCGGAAATCTCTGCTCTTCTTGGTCTTCCGTTACTATGGCTTCTATTTGAAGAAGAATGTCCTGTTTTGCTTTTTCAAGACTTTTGATATCGTCCCTTGCCAGAATCATCATTTCGGCATCTGTGGCTCCAAGTTTCTGGGCTTCGATTTGTTCTTGGTCAAGTCGATCATATGTCTGCACCAGGTATCCCACACGAGGGTCACTCGCGTATTGATCAAGTATCTCTGGTCGTGTGTTTTTCTCATTCATAGGTACAAACAAAAGCCCCGTAGTTGTCTACGATCTCATTGTATATCAAAACAGCATTATTTACCCGTGGCTTTCTCTCGACGAGCTCTAAATTTCTCAACACGTCCCGCAGTGTCAATGGTTGTCTTGACACCCGTATAGAATGGATGTGATGCACTCGAGATTTCAATTCGATGGAGGGGATACTCTTTTCCCTTATATGTTCCTGTCTCGTCAGTTTGAACCGTTGACCACAGCAAAAACTCCTCTCCCGATGTATTGTCTACGAAGATGACCTCGCGATAGTTTTCCGGATGTGTATCCTTTTTCATACCGCGACACTGTAGCATTTTTAGGGAAACTGGCAAGTAGTTGTATCTGTCCCTACCCCTCTAAAATATCAATTTGCTGTTGCATGTCACTTGCTATTTCCATCACACTGTCACCATAGAATGCATATGCTGGTTTGTTTGCATTCACCCATCCCGCAAAATAACGAAGTGCGGCCCTACGCTCTGCAAATGATGATCCTTGATCAGCTCCGTTGTCTTCCATTAAAACCGCCGTGGCAAAAACAGCTGTACGAGGATTCCACGGGTTTGGTGGTTTCTCACCAGTCACTGTACCGAGTCTATCTTTATAGAGCATCCATGTTGAAGGAATGAACTGAGCAGGTCCCATAGCTCCTCCGTACCCATATCCGGGAGGACATGATACTACTTGACTGTATGGATCTAATCCTAATTCTCCCACAATTTCTATAAATGGATCCACATCTCGCGATCCTTTCATAACTTGAGCAAATGCACGTCCCGTATTCTTTCCTTTTCCATCTCCTTTGTTGGGTGAATTGGTAAGGAGGCACTGTCCCACATTTTCTCCAAGATTTGTTTCCTGCTTCAAAATGGCCAAAATAAGTGCTGGGCGAACTCCGGTTTTCGCACTCGCTTCTTTTGCATAGTCATACGCATCACCAAACGGGATAGCGGCAGTTCCTCGCAGCGCAAAGAGTGTTGATCGAATTTCAGCAGCAGATTGCTGTTTGTCGGAAATTATTTTCTGATATATTTCTTCTTGCCCTTTAGTCACGGTGAGAATCTCTTTTTTCTCCACTTTTCTTGCTTCCACTCTGTTTTTCTCAAAGACTTGTATTTGTCGCAACTCAAGCTCCTCTGTTTGTTTTACCACCAGATTTTCCTTTTGCTGTTGTATTTGTGATTTTGTTACATCAATTTCTTCAAATGAATTAGAGAGAGACACCTTTACCACTTGAAATGAATCCAGATCAGAAAAGATTGCCGAAAGGTCATCTTGTCCGAGAAGCATTTCAACAAAAGAAAGAGAATCAATCTCGTTCGTCTTGCGTATTAACTGAGCGAGAGACTTTTTCTCGCGCTCCATTTTAGCGTCGAGTGCACGCACTGCTTCTTCCCTGTCTCTCACCTCGTCCTTTATTTGTGAAATACTTAAGTTTCTTTGACGAATTGCCAATTGTGCTTTTTCAATTTGAGAATCCAATACTGCAACATCACGTTCAAGACTTTGTCGTTCTGTACTTTTTTGATCAAGAAACACTTGTTGTTCTTGGATTTCTTGTTCTATCTTTGCAAGCTCGGCCTCAAGTCGCGCCCGACGTTGTTCGTCTGTTACAGCATAGGCAACGGGACCTATCAGTACAGAAAATACGAGTGCGATAGTCAATATTGTTCTCATACGAGGATAAGTATAGCAAACAAAAAGCCCGATCAGGGGATCGGGGTTTTTGTTATGCTTCTGTTTCTTCCTCTTCTTCCTGTTGTTCTCCTTCTACCACCACATCTTCAATACTTCTTTCTTCTTCCTCAGGTTCTTCCTGTTGTTGTGCGATTGATGCCACTGCTTCTGTCGGTTCGGCTGTTGGATTAATTTCTTCCGAAAGATGTAAGTCAGCAATGGTAATCGTACTGTTGAGATCAACTAGCTGGGTGAGATCAACTCGTATTTCGGTGGGGATATCTCGAGGGCGAACTTCAATCTCAAGCTCGTGCATTACTTTAGTTACCACCCCGCCGAGTTTTTCAGCTGGTGCCTCCCCTTCAAATGTAAGTGGCACTGATACGGTAAGTTTCTTTCCCCGCTCAATACAGTAGAAATCAACGTGAAGAGGTGTTCCTAACACCGGATGCCATGTAACATCACTGATGAGCACCTCCTTATCATCCCCTACTCCTTTAAGATCAATGATTGTCGCACTCCCAACCTCATTCCATAAACGAATGAAATCCCGTTCATCTACGGTGATGGGTGTGCTCTCTTCTTTTGGTCCGTAAAAAACAGCTGGGATCTTTCCCGCCGCTCGGATAGATTCCGCCTTTTCCTGCGTTGTGCGTTCCTGTATATGTAACTCACTCATGTGGGCGATACTATACCAAACGAAGCTACTAATGCAATGTCTTGCGCTTTTTGCAGCCCCTGTTATACTCGAACCCAACATGGAAGCAATTAACGGTTTTATGCCGTACATTCAGATAGCGCTCTCCATCATGCTTATTCTAACCATTCTGCTTCAGCAGACCGGTTCGAGTCTTGGTGGTGCATTTGGTGCGGATAACTTTAGTTCGCAATTTAGTACGCGTCGAGGACTTGAACGTACGCTCTTCCGTACTACTATCGTTCTTGGAGTACTGTTTGCACTTACCGCCCTTATCAACTTGATGGTTGCGTAAGTAACACTTGGCCCGCTATCTCGGTAATGTATGGGGAATAATTGTATTTTTCTCGCATCATGGAAACAAAATATATACAAAAACTCTCCAAGGAGAGCAGACATATAGGTACTCGTCTTTCTCGAGAATATCACGTACCTCGCACAAGGTCTTTGCAAAAGGTAATAGAAGGTCTTTCTCCTTTTGAGAAGGTGCTTCTCTGGGTCCTTGTTGCGACAACAACACTGAGCATCCTTGTCATCATATCCAAGATTAACAGGGAGGTCACCACCGAAATCCCCGTTCGCGGTGGCGTGATTAAAGAAGGTGTGATTGGTGCTCCTCGCTTTATCAACCCGCTAATCGCAACATCAGATACTGATCGCGATCTTGTATCTCTTTTGTATGCTGGTCTGATGCGCCCTTCAAAGGACGGAACATTGATTCCAGACATAGCGGAAAGGTACACCATTTCAGAAGACGGTACTGAATATACCTTTATACTGCGTGATTCGGTAAAATTTCATGATGGCACACCACTCACTGCTGATGATGTGGTTTTTACCGTTGAAACTGCACAAGACCCTGCCATTAAAAGTACGCGCCGTGCTGACTGGGAAGGTGTTACGGTTGAGAAAATAACAGATCGAGAAGTTCGTTTTACGCTGCAGCAGCCATATGCTCCGTTTTTGGAAAATACAACTCTCGGTATTTTGCCGCGACATATTTGGTTAAACGTATCTCCGCAGGAATTTGCATTCAGCACGTTCAATACACAACCCATCGGATCTGGACCTTTTAAACTAAAAAACATCGATGAAAATTCTTCCGGAATACCTACTCGATATGAACTACGAGCATTTTCTGACTATTCACTGGGACGACCGTATATGAATAAGTTTTTCATGCGCTTCTATGCAAATGAAGAGGAGCTCATACATGCATATGAAACTGGTGCGGTCACGAGTTTGGGTGCGGTTTCTTCAAACACCTTAAACGAGTATTTGGATAGGAGTTCAAAATTATTGCAGATTGACTTTCCTCGCATCTTTGCCATCTTTTTTAATCAAAATAAAAATCGTGCATTTGCCGACAAAGAGGTGCGTGCGGCACTGGATGTTTTGGTAGACAAGGATCTTATCATCTCAGAAATACTCAATGGATATGGAACAATCATAGATTCTCCATTACCTCCCGGTACGGTAACGGGGCAAAATATAGTTTCTCCGCCATCACTTACAAGAGGGGAGCGTATCATTGCGGCAAGAGGTCTCCTTGAGAATGCAGGTTGGGAATTTAATGAAGCAGAAAGTGCTTGGACTGATGGAGAGCAACTCCTCTCCTTTACTATCGCAACTGCAAATACCCCCGAGTTGAAGCGTGCAGCAGAAATCGTTTCCAAAGCATGGCTAGATGCGGGTATACTCGTTGAAGTTAATGTATTTGAAACGGGGGATCTCAATCAAAATATAATTCGCCCTCGTGACTACGAAGCACTGTTGTTTGGTGAAATCGTTGGTCGGAGTTTGGACCTCTTTGCTTTTTGGCATTCGTCACAAAAAGATGATCCAGGTCTCAATATAGCGCTTTATACAAACGCGTCTGTTGATGAGCTGTTGAGTAAGGCGCGAACAATAGCGAACAAGAAAGATCGAGATTCTGTATACAGACGAATAGAAGATATTATCAAGGAAGATGCTCCAGCAATATTTCTCTACTCACCGGACTTTCTATACATCATTCCAAATGCCGTCAAAGGTGTAGACATTGCATTAGTTGCAACGCCAAGTGAGAGATTTTCGGAAGTACATACATGGTACACACAAACTGAGCGTGTTTGGAACTTTTTTGAAAGTTTTAATACTTTCGCAAATTAATGCGATATTTTAGGCAAGTAATTATTATACATTATTAATACATAAGCAGTATGGAAATACAGAAAGCAAGAACGCCAAAGAAACCGCGATCGTCTGGTCGTGGAGCCGTAAAGAAAGTGGCAACGAGAAAAGCCCCCAAACCACCGAGAAAACAACGAGGGCTTCAAGCGCCGCGCCCACATGCTCGAAAGAAGGATGACGTGATACCCGCTCTTGAAAAAGATGTTATTCGAATCATTCCTCTTGGGGGTGTTGAAGAAATCGGAAGAAATATGACTGCCATTGAATATAACGATGATATTATCGTTGTTGATTGTGGTTTTATGTTCCAAGAGGACAATACGCCTGGAGTTGATTATATTTTACCTAACACGCAATATCTTGAGGAGCGGAAGAGTAAGATTAAAGGAATGATCATCACCCATGGTCACCTTGACCATATTGGTGGTATCCCTTACATCATTGATCGAATCGGAAACCCACCAATCTACACACGACGTCTCACGGGAGTGATGATTAAAAAGCGACAGGATGAGTTTCCACATCTGCCTACGCCTGACATTCGAGAAGTTGAAAATACTGAAACAATCCAGATTGGAAATTCTACTGTCCGTTTCTATGGAGTAACACATACGATCCCGGACTCCATGGGTGTTATATTCAAAACTCCACACGGAGGTGTTGCAATCACCGGTGATATTAAATTGAATCACGACGGCACGGGAGTAGTGGCACAAGAGGAAATTGATTCGTTTGGTGTGTTCAAGGAGGAAAAAATTCTCTGCCTTCTGATGGATTCGACGAGTGTTTGGAAGCCGGGATGGTCTATTCCTGAACATAAGGTTTTTGACTCTTTTGAGAAAATTATCAAAGAATCAAAGACTCGCCTCATTATTGGAACATTCGCCTCACAACTTGAGAGAATCATTCGTATTATCGATATTGCTGAGAGAAATGGACGAAAGGTGGTACTCGAAGGGAGAAGTATGAAGAACAACCTCGGTATTGCGCAAGAACTAGGTATGTTGAAGCCAAAGAAAGGAACTCTTATCTCGAGTCAAGAAATGGCAGATTACCCTCCGAGTAAAATATTGGTACTGGCAACCGGGGCTCAGGGAGATACCTATGCCGCCCTTATGCGTATGGCGGATAAGACACACCGGTTCTTGAAACTTACCGATAAAGATACCGTCGTGCTGTCATCATCTGTTATTCCCGGGAACGAAAATGCGGTCCAATCCTTAAAAGACAAAATTGCGCGACAGGGGGCTCATATAATGACCTATGAAACCAGTGATGTACACGCATCGGGCCACGGAAGTGCTGAGGAAGCACGTTGGATTCACCAACACATTCAGCCAAAGTACTTCATCCCTCAACATGGATTCCACTACATGCTTCAAATCCACGCTGATTTAATACATAAATCGATCGGCTTGAGTAAGGAAAACATAGTAATACCTGATAATGGAACCATTATTGAATTGCGAGATGGAGGGAAAAAAATAGTACGTCTCAAAGCAAAAGCTCCAATGACAACGCGTATTGTGGAAGGATTACACGTTCGAGATATTCAAGAAGCGGTGATCAAAGATCGTCAAGCACTCGCACAAGATGGAATATTTGTCGTCGTTGCAACAATTAATGTTCGTGCCGGAAGGTTACGAAAATCACCTGATGTTATCTCACGCGGGTTTGTGTATTTAAGAGAATCACAGGAACTCCTGGGGCGGGCTCGACTCATCACCAAAAAGACTGTCGAGGACAAGTTTAAGAATTCTCGAAAAGTGGACAGAGATGAACTGAAGACCGAATTGACCGAAGTGCTTTCAAAATTCCTGCTACAAGAGACTCACAAGAATCCAATTGTTATACCGGTAATTGTTGAGGTCTAACTAAATTGACTACGGTATAATAACCGCATGGTTATTGTGCATGGAAAGCGAAGGCGTGAGAAAGCTCTTGCGCAACAGAATCGTTTTACACTCTACATACTCAATTTCATATTTGCCATGCACTTGGCATTGGTTTCCTACTTCATGTCTCCATTCTTAATTGACCGTGGTTTTCCCAAGGAATTTATTGGTCTTCTCTACTCTGCCGGATCGATAATAACGTTACTTGCAATTGCCTACGCACCTCATCTTCTCAGCAAGTACGGAAATTACACCAACATGCTCGTTCTTGGTCTTTTGGAATCGCTTGCGTTTATCGGACTTGCATATACGACGAGTCTTCCGGTGCTCTTTATTCTCTTTATGACTATTTTTGTCGTTCCCGCACTGATTGCATTCTCTCTCGACATATTCCTTGAAGGAGCGACAAGAACGGAAGGGTCCACTGGAGGTATTCGAGGTATCTTCTTAACTGTTGCAAGCATCGCATGGGTAGCAGCACCAATTATCGGTGGATTTGTTGTGGGAAACGGTAATTACGCATTCCTATTCATTGCCGCTGCGTTGGTTTTCTCACCTTTTATATTTATTGCGGCAGCACGATTGGATGACTTCAAAGACCCGAAGTATGTACAATTGGACGTTGCCAAATTCATGTTGAGTTTACGTACGAATGCAGATCTGCGTAGTGTGTTCGCGGCGCAGTTTTTGCTGAGATTCTTTTATGGAATCATGACTATATATCTTCCATTATATGTACATACCGTACTGGGCATGCCTCTCTCGAGCATTGGTCTCATTATTGGAATTGGAACACTGGCATTTGTGTTACTGGAAATTCCTTTAGGTAAACTTCAGGATACCCTTTGGGGAGAAAAGGAGGTGCTCGTACTTGGGTTTCTGGTCATTTCGACGACAACCGGTATTATTTCATTTTTAAACGCACCTTCTTTATTACTTATAATCGCAATAATATTTGCAACACGCATAGGAGCCGCAATGATTGAAATGGGTAGCGAGGGCTATTTCTTTAAACATGTAGAAGCAGATGATGCAGATGATGTCAGTGCGTTCCGCATGCTCTTTCCGCTCGCATACATCATCTCGCCTCTTTTTGGAACTGTGATGCTCTTTTTCCTCCCACTTCCTTTTATTTTCTTGGGGACCGCAATTTTGCTACTCAGCGGCGTGTTATTTGCCGCTGAATTACGTGATACTAACTAATCCGCCACTTTCTCTTGTCTTGTAAGATAAGTCCCTCTTTTTGTAAATCAGAGAGCACTTTGTGAATATGGTTCTTTGGAAAGGGCAAGTTGTTTTGCAAGTAAGTGGTGGTACGCGGCCCTTGAATAAGTACGTTGATTACCCTCCCACGAACCTCTCTCACTGATCCTTTGAAAGGAGACTGTTGTACATAGTGTGCACTTTTTCTATTGGGATTTATAGTGGTGCGCTTAAGATGCGCGCCATAATCCATAAGGGCTGCGTACCATTCTCTTGGATTTTCATGCATCGTCTTTTTAATAAGCGGTACCAACTGCGTATCGGATACATTCTCCAGTTCTTGAAAAAATGTGTGTAGAAACACACTGCGTATATTGGTCTCAATCAGTACGGCGGGTTTGTTATACGCAAAAACCATAACGGCACGTGCGGTATAGGGTCCTACACCTGGGAGAGATTCTAAATCTTTGTGTGTATCGGGAACTGATCCATCGAAACGATTAACCATTTCTTTCGATGCTTCGTGAAGCATTTTGGCACGTCGATTATATCCTAACCCACTCCAAAGCGTGAGCACATCGGTAAGTGGAGCCGTACTTAAATCATCAATAGTTGGAAATGCGTCGATAAATGCGTTGTACTTTGGAATAACGCGATCCACCTGCGTCTGTTGCAACATAACTTCAGATACGAGAATGTGGTATGGGTTCTCTGTCTCTCTCCACGGGAGAGTATGTCGTCCGTTTTTTTTATAAAAAGAGAGAATCGTATCTTGAAACAGTTTGGTACTAGAGTTCATAAATTACATCTTTGCGCTCGACCACAACATCCCACTCGTTTAACTTTGCCTGGCGATACAAATTTGCATTTGGATTGAAACAAATTGGATTATCTACCAGTTCAAGAAATGAAATATCACTCTCCGTATCTCCAACACCAACCGATCCATCGAGTGTCAATTTCTCTTTCTCGACTGCTCTCTTGACAATAGCTGCCTTGTTTAAAATAAGATGTTTGTCAACAACGTCACCCGTAAGTCTATCCTCGGGACCAATCTCGTAGACCATGCCGTACGTCTTATCAAAACCCAGCCGTGGACAAAATTGGTCTAAAATTGTTTTTGGTGAATGGGAAACGGCGAGTAAAAAGTACCCTTGTTTTCGTAGTTTTTTTATTAAATCTCGCGTGTACTTATACGTATGCTTCCCTTGTCGGGCAACAACTTCTTCTGCAACACGTGCAAAATCAGCATAGTGTATACCCTTAATATGAGCATAAAATGCCGCCACCATTGCATCTATGTACTCGGTGTATCCCCCTTCTCGATTCTTCCATTTGGTGTGCGCTTTTTTGTAGTATCGTTCCACATCCTTAGGGAGCAAATCTTCTGCAACAAGAGCTTCTACTAGTTCAATGAGTAAACTGGATCGAAAGATGGTGCCATCTACATCAAATACGGCTACTGGTTTGTTCATTCGACGTCCCATAGCGCAATAGTACCATTATTTTGCCCTTGGCCAGATGTCAGCTGCCGGTGGCCATATGACAGTCAGTGCATGCTCTGTACAATCGTGAGGTCGTGCAGGGCATGTGTAACGACCGTAGAGGACGAATCCATTATTCACATACTTCCAGTCTTTTTTTGGTATCAACATTTCGAGATCTTTGGATATTTTTGTGAGATCGGTATGGTCAGTGAGATCAAATCGTAATGCAAACCTTCTCACGTGTGTATCTGTTGCGATGCCCTCCCATATGTCGTGAATCTCTCCCAATACCACATTTGCCGTTTTGTATGCAACTCCCGGTAGGCACATCAGTTCATCCATTGTCTTTGGAACTCTTCCTGAAAACTCCTCCACCACCATCTGAGCTGCTCCGACAATACTCTTTGCCTTATTTCTAAAGAAAGGAATAGTTGCTATTTCTTTTTGGAATACCTCCGGTTTTATTCCAGCAAAATCTTTAGCAGTCCGATACTTTTGAAACAGTGTGTGGGTACATTCATTTACCTTTTTGTCGGTACATTGTGCACTCAAAATAACCGCAACCACGAATTGGAATTTTGTTTTGTAGGTAAGTTCACTCTTGGGTTTTGGGTATAATTCTTTGAGCTTTGTTACCAATTTTCTTGCTCTTTCCTTTCGCGTCATTCGAGTATTATACAATACCCATCGTATGAAGTACGAAAAACGCAACGAGTGCAAAAGAAGCGATAAAACTTAAGACAATTGCTCCATACACACTTCTGGCAACCTGATTGCTGCGAACAGGTTTGTTTCTTCTCAACCAGTATATGAACACAAAGAGAGCCAAAGACAACGCACTCTTTCCAAGCCAGTGATGTGTAAATATCAGTTTTAAGGTATCTTTAAGTGGTAGCCACACCTCACCGACAATAGTGATTATCGTCACCAAAATAGCTACAAGACCGGCTGCTTCGGCTGCTGCATTAACGTCTTTTAGTGTAATGTGTTTCTTCATATTTAACGTGCTGCTCCTGATACGACAACTCCCGAAAGAGTCACAAAAATTCCAAGTACAACAATAGTGGCAGCAAGAGCTACTATCGCCGTCTTCAGTTTTGGATTTTCATTTCTCGAATGCAGTGCAAGTGCAAGGGTAACGGTGAGAAAAGGTATCAGAATAAATATATGTTCCTTTCCTTCCATGAAGACCGCATGAGCCCATGGATACTCACCTGCCTTGATAACTGGCTTTACCGCACTTCCGTAGTACGCAACATAGTAGTATGCAGCCGAAATCCACGATATAAAAAACAATACGGTGGCCCACATACTTAAATTTCGCGACCACTCCCAATCAGGTGTCCGCTTGAGCGTTTGTATCAACACAAAATACACTAATCCTATTGCGGCTACTCCAAGTAGTATGTGCACGACAAGTGCTGTTACCAGTAGTGATGTCATGATGTTTTCTTGTTATGTACGCGACTCAGTACAAAGTAGGTGAGCACAACCGCGAGTGTGTATCCAAACAGAATGTCAAAATATGAGTACGAAATACCATGCATTGTTCCAAGTATCAATGCCGCATACCATGACACAAGCGATATGGCACTTCCCCACAATAGAGGAATCATGCGAGTTTGTAGCAATACTGCATTAATACCGATAAATCCGACTATGGTCAACTTCGCCCACAGTGTGGCGGAATAGAGTAGTGCTTCTAATCCATTTAATCGATAATAAACCAAGAACCCGAATCCCGAGAGAAGCAGTATGAAGAATCCCAACCTGATGGTGGTATACGTCGCGTGGAGCAGTGCTGATTCATCACCGGACACTTTTCCGTCCTTAAGTGCCGTAGTGATGTTTATTTCCGCAAATGTCGCACCACCGACACCGAGAACTGTTCCGATGATGTGAGAAACGATCAGAAATGTGTACACATCCATACATACAGTATATCAAGCGATTACAAACTTACGTGTACCACTTGTACACACTACGTCAATTTCTCAACACGCACGCCGATTAGTCGAATTGCAAGATTTTTTGGATTCTCTGTTTTCTCAAAAAAAGGCAGGACGAGCTTCGTTGTCTTCAATTCCAACGCTTTAGCTGAACATATGGGCGCATCAAGTGTAAGCGATCGAGTTACGGTGTTGAAATCTTCAAACCGAACAGTAAGCACTACTGTCCTAAACCCCGAAAACCCTTGTTTTTGTACTTCTTTGACTATGCTCTTGATGTGCTTTTGTAGCACTGCATATACCTCGTGTATATCCTTCGTATCGACATTGAAAGTGTGATGCTTTCCGATTGACTGCGATTTTGCTTTTCTCTTCTCCACAGGATGTGCGTCAATTCCTCTGGCTCTCTCCCATAGTGAAAACCCATGCTTACCGAATTTATTTTGAAGATCCTGCCACGAGTAGTGTTGGACGTCAGCGATGGTTTCAACACCCCACTTTTTTAAGGCCTTTGCCGTTACCTTTCCCACACCAGGAATGCTGCGTATTGAAAGTGGTTGCAAAAAAGAATCTACTTCTTCAGGTACAATCACCGTCAATCCATCCGGCTTATCAAAATCAGAAGCAATTTTTGCAATCATTTTGTTTGGTCCGATTCCAATCGAACAGGTTAGGTTGGTCTTTTTGTATATTTCTTCTTTGAGATTTTTCACCAACTCTTCTGCTGCCGAAAATGTCTCACAAAAGGTAAGGTCAAGCGAAGCTTCATCAATACTTGATTGAGACATAACAGGGATTGTCGAGGATACTATTGAGAACACTTCTTGTGATGCATGGGTATACTTCCCAATCCCTGCGGTTATAAACACACATCGAGCGCCACCTTCTTTTCGAAAATCTTCACATAATTGCCATGCTTTTGATATGGGAAGTGCGGAACCGATACCTAATTTTCGTGCGTGATAATTTGCAGTGGAAACGACTCCTCTCCCTTTTCCTTCCTCAGGATCAGATCCGATAATCACCGGAGATCCCTTTAGGTATGGCCTGTCTCGCTCCTCCACCGAGGCAAAGAAGGCGTCCATATCAAGATGTCCGACAATGCGCCCCATAGGAGCTGTTATCCTAATTCTTTAGCAGTTTCCTCTTCAATCTGTTTAATTTTTTCCTCCTCTGCCTCAACCCGCTCTTCTTCTTTCCTGATAGTACTTTCAGCAATAAATCGTTTATGATGGACATCCATAAGTGAGTAAGTGACCATCCCCGCAAACACCATTCCGATTACGTTAATGAAAAACATAACTGATGCTCCCGCTATAATTGACGGCTCAAACATTGCTACGCCAACACCCAATACCGCAAGTGGTGGAATCAAGGCGACTGCAACAGCAACACCCGGTAGCGTGGAAGAAAGATTCGGTCGCACCGTTGTATACGCAACCGCCAGTCCTGAAATTACCGCAACAAGGAAGTAAAGGAGAGATGGTTGTGTTCGCGAGAGGATCACCTCATTTACCTCACCACTTATATTACCCACTGAAAATAAAAAAGAGCCGAGAATGGCTGCGCCAACCGCAAAGGCGATTGAGTACCCAATTGTTGAGAGTGATCTCACTATCAGAGGATGATGCGACATTGAGGTTCCTAAAGAAAGACCCATGATGGGAGCAAGAAGAGGCGCTAAGAGCATTGCACCGATAACAATAGACTCACTTCCCGCCAACAATCCAAACGTTGCCATTAAAACTGACAAGATGAGCATGAAGAAATAATCAAAATCTGGTGTTGATGACTCAATCAACTGGCGAACCGCTCGAGTTTTTTCCTTCTCATCGATTGCCTGAAATCGTGAAATTAGTGACATATGCAGATAGTATAACCATACTGCTCTTGATAATCTACCTGCCTGCCCACATAATAGACGGAATGACCACTGTCTTTATCGCTGCTTTGGGAATTATGTTCGCCTCTCTGACAGGTGCTCTTTTTATGTGGAAAGGTTTGGGTTCGTGGGTTCAAAAAAATTCCCGCTACCTCGTTACTTTTTCTGCGGGAATATTTGTGGTAGTCACCTATGGTCTCTTCTCAGAGTCCCTTGAGTACGGAAAAGATCTTACCGTGGTAGTAATCGTTGCGACAGCTGGTGCAATATTATTGGAGTGTGTCAGTCAATTACTCCCTAATAGGCATCACCATCACGGACTAGACCACCGTCACGTGCATTCACGAACCGATGCTCGCCGCCTTTTAATCGGAGATTCATTTCACAACGTAATCGATGGTATTGTATTAGTACCTGCATTTCTCCTGGATATTCGTATAGGAATTGCAGCTGCCATTGCGGTATTCTTACATGAAGCGGTTCAAGAAATATCTGAATTTTTTGTTTTAAAAGAAGCCGGATATTCAACTGTTCGTGCACTATCCTTGAACTTTCTTGTGTCTTCCACCATTCTTGTCGGGGTATTCTTGGGAGGATATGTTAAGGATTCTCAAGAGTTTGTCCCGTACCTACTGGCATTCGCCGCAGGTTCATTCTTTTACGTTATCGTTCGCGATCTACTTCCCAGTACCGTACGAGACATTATGCGTCGTCCATCTGCACCAAAGCACTTAATTGCCGGTGTGTTGGGTATAGTTATTATGCTTAGTGTGGGCATTCTTGTCCCGGAAGTTGAGAGTGAGGCAGAATCAGACGCTTCTGTTACTGTAGAAGCGTAAGGTACGTTGCGTGCATGTTATGGATACACTCGTATTTACTCGAGTGTATTTCCTCGAGGTACGTAACTCATGGAGAGGGTATTGCGCGTTACATCAAGAATCACGTAATCATATACATCACTTCCTTGTACAATCTTCAAAAATATTCCTTCATCACCCTCATATATCGCCCAGATACTCGTATCCATAACCTTGCCGTCATACGAGCTCACATGAGTACCATCATCATTGAAGGTCATGACTGCAAGAGGATCGAGTACCTGTTGCCAAGTTCCCACAATACCAAATTCGACTTCATTGGCCTGTTTTGATGTACCATTAGTATAGAGATACGCAAGAGCCCCCAGCACAAAAACGAAAAGTGCTATATAGAATATCTTCTTCATGAGAGATTTCTAAAGAGTAATCGAGAAACCTTCCTTCACCAAGTATACACCGAGTAATAAGTATAGGACTGCAAAGAAATAGTAGGCACTTACATTATCAAGCAACCCTATCATTTGACGAAGTAACTTCTTTGTCGCAAACAGGTAGAATATTCCTTCCAGAAGAAGGAGCCATCCGAGAGCGCTCAGAGCAGTTTCAAGAGGACCATTCCACGAAGAATGCAAGAGTACCAATAAAAGACCTGTTGCCATCTCCGCTATACCAACCACAAAAGCGAGTGTTCGATTTTGCAAAAAGTCTCCAATGACATGGACGATCATCTTGCGTCTTAGAATAATTGCTACTGATAAAATGATTGAGAATAGGCCTAAAAATTGGGCCAAGAATAGTGTAGTTTCCATATCTTTAAAGTATCACTTTTTAGTCCTGCCGAGGAACTGAGTGTGGATAATATAAAACCCCTTACCCTTCTCTGTTCTTCTTGGTGTGTACATATACGTAGTATGCACCTGCGGCGAAAGTGCCAAAACCAAGTGACGCGGTGAGAATCTGCAACCAAAGAGACCCCACTGATGCGTATGAAAATAAAAAAGTAAAGGGAGTGATGCCAATTATCGTCGAAGCGATGAAAGCTCGGAGTGACATGGTACTGAAAATACCCAACGCATAACTTAATACCTCAACGGGAAAAGCCATTCGCAGCAGTACGACAAACCAAAATACATGCTGTCGTGGTATCGCGGCCTCGATGTCTCTCATTTTCTTCACAGATTCAAAGTGTGCAACCCACCGCAAACCATATTTTCTCGACACCACAAATGCAATGACTGCCCCGATAGTCCATCCCGTCAAACTAAAAAGCGCTGTGAGAAGAGGCCCCCAGCTATTTGCAGCTACCGGCAACAAAAATCCGGTGCTTATCGGGGCAATTACTATTGCCACTATTAGTAGAAAAATATATGAAAATATACCAAATACTCCCACTTGCTGAGTCATGTCCTTCAAAAAATCACTCTGTAGCTGCGACACTTGTGCTATCAATACGAACAGTATTGCAGTCGCAATACCACCGAGTATCAGGAGTAGATTCTTTCGCATCATAATAATGATTTGAGTATTGGATATCTGTCCATACCACCTCTTGTTTTCATCTCCGCAAGCGCCAAAGCACCTTCTGCATCTAAGGAAGAGGATCCTGTTTTCCTCATATCGATTCCGTACTGTCTGTTCTTGGAGTGTATACTTGTAGCTGTTGCTATTAAATCACCAGCTCCTGAGGGACCCATTACCGTAGCTGTATCTCCTCCCATATCTTTTAAAATTACAGCCGCCTCACGTAGGGCATGTTGTATATTTCTTTCATCATTTGTGAATCCAATATATATCGCGTACACATTCTTTAAAACCCCCATGATACTTACCCCTCGCACATCAACACTGTTTTGAATTTGTAATGACCTCTTAAGCACTTTGATTTCTCTCCTTGAAGTTGTTGCGAATACGGCTTCTGCATTTTTTCCTTGCAACATATCTTCGGCAATCATTGGACCGTATAGAAAACCATACGCTCTTTGTAATTCTGCATCTAAAATTTCAAACAAAAACTTCCCATCTGCCATTCCTTTACTCAAAATCACCACTAATGCATCTTTCCTTGCGTATGTGTGTATATGAGCAATAACCTCTCGTATTGCTCGTGATGGAGTGCACACGAATATATATGCGGCATCTGATAGACACTCCGCAACACTCGAGTCGCCTCTTTTTGGATGAATATCGAACAGGGAAATGTCAATCCCCTCTTGTATCAAATACTTTATTGCCTGCCCTATCTCACCACCACCTACAATCGCCGCTTTCATGCACGTATTGTATCAGACACGAGCGCAAGCTTTTGTGCACGTTCCAATTTCTTAATCTCATGTTCCCGCTTAAGCGCAGTTCCTCGGTCACCGCACGCCTCTATGTATACAATCTCCTGTGCCTTGTGTGTGCGGGTGTAATTGCCACCTTTTTTCCTTTGGTGTTCTTTGAATCGTCGATTCACATCCGT
>DFOX01000012.1 GCA_002376945.1 Patescibacteria group bacterium UBA3530 | reverse complement strand
GTAACGGACTCGAGCGATTCAGCTGATTCTAAGAAAGATACGATATTGTTCTCTCCTACAAACAGATCTTGCAAGGCGGCTCTATCAACACTACTATCTCGAAGAATTTTTCTAATCACCTGCATTTGATCATTCTGCACGGCTACAAGTTGTGTTTCCTTTTGGATTTGTTCGATTTGTGCTGCGGTCGTGTCCACTCGGATATACAGCCACACATACAACACTACAGTAATCACCAACAGTGTCACTCCAAGCAGTGCCAACAGTATGACTGGAATGTGATTTCGTACTTTCTGCATATTACAACACGTTCATTACGAGTGAAAAATCAATCGCTTCAACACCAATGAGGTCGGAGACGGGAAATGACACTTCTGAAAACATTGGGTCCTTTCTGAGTGTTTTCACAAATTCGTTAAGTGCTTCTCTGTTTGCAGCAGTACCTGAAAGCCGCATCGTGACCGTTGTAATCACCTTTTTATCCTTTTTATCCACCCTCTCTTCAAGTTGATACGTTATATTGCTCAAAACCACTTCTCCTGAGTGTGGTTCCCAATCACGTACTATACTATCAATCGCGCCTGATGGATTGGTGTTGTCGATTTTCAAAACTTCATCTATCTGTAAATTCACCAATCGCGCCTCTTGTATCGCTCCATCTTCTTTTGTCGCCTCCCGAGTATTGCGTTGTAGTTCCTGCTCAATGACGGCAGATTCCAAATCAGCTTTCGCGGATAGGTATGAAGGCAGCAGCGCAACTCCACCGATAATCATTGCTCCTGAAAACATAAAGGAGGCCACGCTCACAAGGCGCAACCAATAGTGTTGCGAGAGAATCTTCCTTTGCTCTTTGGGTAATACATTTGCCATATCACAATACATCTCGTAGCAGCAATCCTGCCGCCGTCGCATATCTCCACGAGTCGACACGCGAGACATGTGGTATATGTTCATCTAAGCTGAACATGTTCTCCCACACATTACCAATTTCAACCGGTACGTGCAGTACGTCTGATACATGTTCCGGCAACCCTTTCACACCCACCGCTCCCCCGCAGAGAAAAATTCTTTCAATGGGGGCAATGTTGTTTCCCTCTTCGTCCTTTCGGGTATTCCAGTATCGGTAGTGACGCTGAATTTCTTTAACCAAGGCCTGTGTTGTGGTGATAAGGTCCTGACACAATGCCTCAGGTGTGCATTCGACTATTCCTTGTTGGAGTTTTATGGTGTCGGCATCTGCATCACTCACCTTGTGATGCTTCACAATCGATTCGGTGAACGCATCACCACCTATCTTCACGGTGGTGCTGAAGATTGGTATTTGTCCTAAAGCGATCGTAATACCTGTTCGCGTCCTTCCAAAATCAATGATCATCGATACACCCTCAACTGCGGTTGAAGTAACAGAGCGCGCCAAAGAACGTGCTTCAAGTTCGAATACTTTTACCTGAAAACCGCTCTTTTGAAACGCTTCTAGATATCCTTTGACGACATCTTTTGGAAAAACGGTCACGCTAATCTCGGTAATCTCTCCTCTTCTTCTGATGATGTCATAGTTATACATCGCATTTTCTGCAGGAATGGGAGCATGCTCACTCAAAGAAAACTCAATCACTTGCATGATTTCCTTGTCTCCATGCACCGTCGGTATCTCTAGTGTGTACAGATATACCAACTCTTCCGGTAATGATACATTTGCAAATCTCCTGTCGTTTTGTGCGTACAATTCTTTGAGTGCTGCAGAAAGTGCGTCAGTGTCGCGAACCACACCATCAACAACAACTCCCTCCTTAAGCGATACCGAATCAAATACCCGTGGGATAAGGCCTTTTGAGGTATATTGTGCGTCAAGGTATTTTATTGAAGTATCAGAAATATCAATGCCTGCTGAGGGCATCGAAAGGAACTCTGGTGGCGGAAAGAGCGCTGCAATCTTGTTTGTATGCAGTCCGTGCATGTGGTAAGTATATCAAAGTTAGTTCGTGGTCAGTTCACACCTGTTTATTGCACGAGCAGGTATATAAAGTACAGCGCAAGTATCACTCCTCCCGCACCTGTTGCATACCACCATATCTTTTTCATGATGTGATCGAAATTATCTCCGAACACCTTTGCAACATATGCAACTACTGCATATCGAGCAAGGCGTCCGCCAATTGCAGCCACAAAGAACGCTAAGAAGTTTGCCTTGGTAAATCCCGCGGCAAGAACCGCCACTTTAAATGGAATGGGTGTGAAAGCCATGGTGGCGGTGAATACAAATACTCCCTCATTCACAAATGCCACTGCATTCTCCATATGTTGTTCTAGGGCATAGAATTCTACTATTTTTGCTCCAACAACATCAAACAATACCGCTCCAATGACGTATCCAAATACCGCTCCCGCAACAGAGGCCCCTGCGGTAATGAGTGTGTAGTGCAACCATTTCTCACGTCGCACAAAAACCATCGCCGCAAGCAACGGATCAGGAGGAATGACAAACACGCTGCTTTCGGTAAAGGAAAGAAGTACGAGCCAGAATCTCGCCTGTAGTGTTTGTGCCTTTTGTACAAACCATGATTGCTCTGTTGCTTTATATTCTTCCATACTTACTTTCCCGAGGTACCCGGCGCTACCGGCACATCTGGGTGCAGCAGGGCGAATTCATCAACATCCCCCACCGCCAAAAGCATGCCGTTACTCTCAATACCCCTGATGTGCCGAGGTGTGAGGTTGGTAATATACGGAAGTTGTTTGCCTACTATATCCTCTGGTCTGCGCAGGTGTGCGATACCGGAAACGATCGTGCGAGGAGTTTCTTCCCCAACATCTACCACGCATTTGATCAACGTATCGGTTTCTGGAACTCGCACCGCTTCGAGTATTGTTCCTATCTTGATTTCAATCTTGGTAAAATCATCTATTGTTATTGTGTCTTTCATATCACAAGTATACCCTATCCTCTGTCCAGATAACTTTGCAATATAATTGCTGCAGCCGATGCATCTGCTACCGCATCTTCGCTAAATCGCTTCGCTTGTACCGTCGAGAAAAACTCCGGCTCAAGCACAACCTCATACGCCGATGTCTCAAGCTCTTCCACAAAAGAATGTATGTGTTCCATCACCGGATTGTCCTTACCTTCGTGATTTTGTGAGTGTCCAATGACAATACTCTGCACCTGCTTCTCCTGTGCTATTTCACGAATTCGATTATGTGCTCCAGAGTCGTTTGGTATGACCGCAAGCGGAAAAGCCATGACTCCCGCATCATCTGAGTACGCTAATCCTATCTTTTTGGTTCCGTAATCTACACCCAGGTACTTCATTATTCCATTTCGTCGACTGGTGTCTCTTTTGAAGACTGGCGCTTTGCAATTAAGAAAATGTAGATGATCTCAAGAATTGCCAGTGTATTCAGCACCAACAAAGCGATAAACCACCACTTCTCCCTGCGGTGTGCAGAAAGCCATAGAGCCCACCCTTTCCACGGGAGAACCCATAGTGAGATGAGCACGAGTGCCACTGCATTATTTTGTGTAATTATTTCTAACATGGGTTTTACTATACCACGTAATCTGATAGGATACCGCGTGGAGGGTTGCTCCGAATTGGTAAGGAACTTGTCTTGAAAACAAGCGGGTTTACGCCCATGTGGGTTCGAGTCCCATGCCCTCCGCAAATTGAAACTTTACGCTCAGAAAATGGCTACTCCTCCATCTCTTCTTCTCCTTTTCGCAAGAGTGACTTGATCCACACCCAGAGTAGGTGTAGTGCACCAAGAGACAGCACTACTATTTCTGCATAGAAAACAAATTTCTTATCAAGCATGAATCCGAGTGTTGCCGCACCTGCTGCTGCAAGTTGCTGCTCTTTAAGAGCGCTCTCCTCTTTCTTGGTTGCCCCTTCTGTTTGAGCATCTTGCTCTTTAAGTAGTGCAAGTTCCTCTCGCCTTTCTTGTTCATACTCTTTGACTGCGGCTGCGCTCTTCTCGCGCGCCTCCTCGACAGTACGCAGAAGATTTATCAATGCTGCTGTCTCTGTGGAAGAAGCCGTTCCATTTTCTGTAACTCTCTCCAGAAAACCAAATCCTGAGGACTCTGTGCGTTCTGATACGTCAGGTTCAAGAGGTGCCTGATCCTCCGTGTCTAAGAGACCGTCATTATCGTCATCTGCATCATCTTTGTCCGGTATGCTATCCCCATCAGTATCAACGAAAACCGTTACCGTTCTTTTTGGCAAGCGTGGCAGAGTGACATCTGATCCGTTGCTTGCAGTGAAGCTGATAGCGACTGTGTACACCCCTGCATCAAATGTATAGGGAATATCAACTTTCTGTATATCTCCTGCGCTAATGCGAACTTCTTGGGCAACAGTAGCATCTCCGTTGATGATGAGTGTGGCAATACCGTCAAGCATCTCTTCCGTTTGATTGTGTAAAACCGCATACACCACCGTTTCGGTAGAGTTAACGAGAGGATCTGTTGAAAACCATACCCCGTCTACAAAACCGGAGCTCCCGATTGCAAAGACAATCGTTGGCACAAAAAGATATATACTCACTATGAATCGCATCTTCTTTATTTTACACTACATATCCCACTCTCGTGATTGAATGAGCACCACAAACTCTATACAATGAAATTATGAAAATCCGTGGATTTACCATAATCGAATTACTCATTGTTATGGCCATCATTGGTATGCTCGCTTCTGTTGTTTTGGCAGTATTCTCCGGCATGCAGACCAAGTCACGTGATACGCGTCGTATGGAAGATATGCAACAGCTGCGAAACGCCCTTGGTTTGTATTACATAGACAACAATCGATACCCCGTTGTCGGATCAGCTACCAATCTAACGGGTTCGGACTCGGTCAGTACAGCTCTTAAGGCATCCGGAGCACTCAGTGGTGCTGTAGTTGACCCCGTTAGTCCCACATACGATTATGTATACGAGACTACCGGCGTGGCTACATATCAGATAACATTTTGTCTGGAGACAAACTCGATTCCTAACTACGTGCAAGGTTGCACCAATACGGTCAGTCAGTAGTACGGTATACTTATCTGTATGCCACGCACTATTGTTTGGAAAGCATACGAACATGAGCATACGGAAAAAACTTCTGACTGGTTTTGGGCGCTTGGAATTGTTGCGGTCTCAAGCGCGATTGTTGCGGTTTTGTTTAAAAACATCCTTTTCGCTCTTCTGATACTGATTGGTTCATTTACCATGGCATTACTCGCATCTCGTCCGGAAAAAGAAAGGACTTTTTCCCTCACACCTCGAGGAATTATGATTGATGAGACACTCTTCCCCTACCAAATGCTGGTGGCGTTTTGGGTAAAGGAGAGAGCCGGAAGAGACTCAGTTCTGATTGTTGACGCTCGAAAATTTATGATTCCTCACATTATCGTAAGTTTGGAACATACTGATGCTGAACAAGTACGTGCATACCTTTCAGAATATTTACCAGAAGAAGAGTTGGAAGAACCGCTCGGCCAGCGCATTCTTGAGAAATTTGGGTTTTGAGGTACAGTGGTGCCAATCGCTCTCGTAGTTCAACGGATAGAATGCGGCTTTGCGGAAGCTGTGATGTAGGTTCGATTCCTGCCGAGAGCACAAAATGATAATGCAAAAAACCATCCATATGCATTGGATGGCTTTCTGTTATCTCACCACGTTCTTCGCAAGCTTTGATTTCTTGCGAGCAGCGGTATTCTTTTTCAGTACTCCTCGCTTAGCTGCCTTATCAATGGCCTTGTATGCATGTGGTAGCAATCCTTCTGCTTCTTTTGCATCCTTTGCTGTCTCCACACCTTTGATAGCACGACGCATCTCCCGAAGACGACGAACGTTAAAAACGCGCTTCGCTGCCGATTGTCGCACAGATTTGTTTCCTGACTTTGATGTTGCCATAAGACGGTATACTACAAAAATTAGAGGAAAATACAAGAGTATGGACGATTGACTTGTGCAAATGTTTTTTGAATAATCATACAAGGTAATCTAGGAGGGTATGTAATGCGTATTGTAGGCATAACGGGTGTTTTGACAACATCTCCTCACTCAGCAATGTGGATGCATCTTCAGCAATCCTTTGCGAGACACTTTCCTCGTTCTTCGTTCTTCGTCGAACACTTGTTTTATCTTCCTTGGGAGATATACAAAATGCGGTCATTCGCCAACTATATCGTCGACAAATATGACGACGGGGAAGATGAGCTGCTCCTGCTTGGTTACAGCATGGGTGGTGTCCTCGCACGAAATGTTGCGGGATCGTTGAGGAAAACTCGAGTGAATACGATTGTGACGATTTTTTCACCGCATATGTTGTGGGGTAGCTGGTTCTCAACTATGTTGGGAGCACCTCAATATGACTCGGTGCCTCTGTTGTCATTTCAAGCACGAAATGATTGTGTCGTATGGTGGGGGTCTCGACCCCGTCATTCATCGAGTCATTATGTAATAGACTCGAGCCACTATCTCTCTCTTCTACAACCACACGTTGCAGAGAAAATTGCACACATCGTCGCCAAAAACCATAGGAAAGACCGGTCTTGAATCCGGTCTTTTCCCTAGCCACCTTCCCATACTTCCACTATACTAATCTACATGATTATCCAATTGACCGGCATCCCCGTAGTGAAGGATCCTGAATATATCATTTTGAATGTTCACGGAGTGAGCTATCGTATATTTGTCTCTCCTGAAACACTCGCCCATACTCTAGAGAACACCGAGATTACGCTTTGGACACACTTGGCAGTGCGCGAAAACTCAATGGATGTATACGGTTTTCTCACCCGAAATGATTTGGATTTCTTTGAACTCCTTATCGGTATTTCCGGAGTCGGCCCAAAATCTGCCTTAGGCATCATGTCACTCACTGATGTGCCCACTCTCACCAGTGCCATTGCCGAGGAAGATATTTCATACTTGACAAAAGTATCCGGTATTGGAGCAAAAAGTGCTCAGAAAATTGTGCTGGAGCTGAGTGATAAGATTGGAACGATTACCCCAGGTTCCGCACATAAAGAAGATGCTGATGCGATTGATGCGCTCACCGCTATGGGATACTCGGTCTCCGAAGCTCGAGATGCCCTTAAAGAGGTTCCGAGGGAAATTACCGGTGCTGGTGCTCGTCTGAAAGAAGCTCTCAAACTCCTCGCCACCTAGTCTATGTATTTGCTTCTGAAAAAAATAGTACGACTACTGCTTCCGGCAAGGTTGTATACTCGCCTGCTTCCTGTGTGGCACCTTTTACTGGTGTATGGCGGTGCCATCCGCTATGGATTCCCCACACGAAACATACGAGTAGTTGGCGTGACGGGCACCAAGGGAAAATCCAGTGTGTGTGAGTTGGTAAATGGAGTGTTGGAGGCAGCCGGGTACAGGACGGCACTGGCAAGTACTATTCGATTCAAAATCGGCAACGAATCGAAACCGAACAAACAGAAGATGACTATGCCCGGACGATTCTTCTTGCAACGCTTTTTTTACCAAGCTGTTCGTGAAAAATGTGATTGGGTCGTCGTTGAAATGACTTCAGAGGGAGTGAAGCAGTTTAGACACCGTGCTATCGCATTGGACGCACTGATATTCACCAATCTTAAACCGGAACACATAGAATCACATGGATCCTTTGAAAAGTATGTGGCGGCAAAGCTCCAGATAGGAGAAGCGCTCCAACGATCTCGTAAACGACCACGGGTGATGATTGCAAATAAAGATGATGAGCGAGGTATCCTTTTTGCCTCTCTTGATGTGGATCAAGCACGCACTTATTCACTCAAGGAACACGCATGGAGTACATCGGAGAACGGTACAACACTTGTATACGACGATACTACCATACAATCACCTTTCCCTGGTGATTTCACTGCCAGCAACATGCTTGCAGCTGCAACATTTGCAACCGCTTTTGGTATCGCAACAGAGGATATTAAAGAGGGACTCGAGTCAGTCACGCTTATTCCCGGAAGAGTTGAGGAAATACATATGGGTCAGAAGTTTCCCGTGATTGTCGACTATGCGCACACTCCGGATTCTCTCGAGAAACTCTACGGAGCATTTGCACAGAGAAACAAAATCTGTGTCTTAGGGAACACCGGCGGTGGAAGAGATACGTGGAAACGCCCAAAAATGGCTGCCTTGGCTGAGCAGTATTGCATGGAGGTTATTCTTACCGATGAGGATCCCTATGACGAAGATCCTCTGGCAATCGTGCAGGACATGGCGGCAGGCATGTCCACAAAACCAACAATATGTATGGATCGGAGAGAAGCTATTAAGCGAGCATTGATCAGTGCTTCTCGTATACCGGAAAGTGCAGTCCTTATCACCGGTAAAGGAACGGATCCGTACATCATGAGAGCAGATGGCGCGAAAGAGCCGTGGAGTGACTCTCGCGTTGCTACGGAAGAACTTGAACTACTTCTCAGCGGTGAGTGATAAGCTGGTATACTATATTGTATGAAGACGAAGCTCTTACTCGGCGCATTGATACTAATCACCATTGGTATGGTATTCATGCTCGTGGCTGCTTTTAAAAACAATCCACAACAAGGATCTCTCAATCTCTTTCAACAAAATTTTCTCTCTGCAATCTCTCAGCAAGTGACTGGCAATCTTGCCCTCACTCAGATAAAAAGTCCCGCTCAGGTAAGTCTTGAGGATCTGGGAGAAATATCTCCTGTCGCAGGAATGGTAACAATTGTTCAAGACGTTTTAACCATCCGCGAATCTGATCTTGAGTATGAATATATCGAGATACGAGCTAACAAAAGAAATGCACAACCAATCAACATCAGCAATTGGTCTATACAGAGCATGGTTTCAGACTCTTGGGTCAGTATACCGCAGGGGACGCGTACATATACCGCAGGGGTGGTAAACGACATTGCTGATATTTATCTCAACCCGGGAGAGAGTGCAATTATCGCAACGAAAGTATCTCCAATCGGTGTTTCTTTCCGAGAAAATAGTTGTTCCGGATTCTTGGGGAGTACGCAGAAGTTCGTTCCCGCACTTCGCTCATCGTGTATTGATCCCCAATCAGTACTCACACCAACTATCGACACTATTAAAAAGTACGGCGATGCATGTATTGCTTTTGTTGAAAACATGCGCGCCTGTACGTATGCATCAAGTGACATGCCGGGAGTGGAAAATCTCAGTGACGCATGCCTTGAATATATCCAACCACTATTCACCTACAATGGATGTGTTGACCGCCTCGGTGAAACTGATAGTTTTTATGACGGTAAAAAATGGAGAATCTTCCTCGGACAGAGCGAGCGACTCTGGAAAGATAACTATGAAGTGATTCGTCTTCTAGATGAAGATAAACGTACAGTGGACGTATTTAACTACTAAACGCCCGGTAGAATAACACCATCCCTGCTGCGACGCTTACGTTGAGTGATTCTTTCTTGCCTCGCATGGGTATCTCCACAATGGCATCGCTTCTTTCGCGTAACTGCTTAGAGACTCCTCGTATTTCATTCCCGAACACAAACGCCACCCTCTGAGGAAACACGTATGTGTGTATGGGAATGGCCTTCTCATCAATCTCGACAGATACAACGAAAATCTCTTTCTCGTTAAGTTGCTGTATTACTCTTGAAACATCCCCGTGCTCCCATTCGACACTTTTTTCTGCGCCGAGCGCCGTTTTCGCTATATCTTTCCGAGGACGTCCGAAACGATCAATGGGCGCGGGTGTGTACCCGGTGAGATATATTTTAGAAACGCCAACAGCATCAGCTGTTCTGAAGATTGCTCCGACATTATATGCACTTCTTATGTTGTGCAGTATAAGTATTGTTTCCTTCATAATTACCACGCACTGTGTTCATGTCCGCCCACCAGGACTTGAACCTGGGACACATGGATTAAAAGTCCACTGCTCTACCAACTGAGCTA
>DFOX01000016.1:66449-78279 GCA_002376945.1 Patescibacteria group bacterium UBA3530 | reverse complement strand
CCACTGCACCAAGAAGCGCGGTCCCTGCAGTCAGCCGTGCATCGAGGTAAAGGAGCTGGAACGGCAGATTGCCGAGGAAATTGAAAAGATCGAGATACCACCGGAATTTCACACCTGGGCCATGACGTGGCTGAAGCAGGAACACAAGAAAGAAACCGGAGAGCGCAATGAGGTCATGAGCAACCACCAGGGCGCGTATAACGCGTCTGTGCGCAAATTAGACGCCCTCATCGACAATGAGAGCCAGTGGCGAGATTTCAGAGGAAGAATACCGCCAGAAGAAGTTTAAGGAGGTACGCGAGAAGAAGCGCCTTCATGCGCTTATAAACGACACAGACGCCCGTACAGACGACTGGATAGCCAAAGCCGAGGATATGCTCGACTTCGCCCGAGATACCAGCGCTCAATTCAGGGATGAGGAGAGCTTACGGGAGAAAAAGAAGATACTCTTGAAGCTAGGTTCGAACCTCCTCCTAAAAGACAAAAAACTCAGCATTGACACCGCGAATGCGCTTTTGCCACTAAAAAAAGTCTCGCCGGAAGTAAAGCGGATTCATAAGAGGTTAGAACCTCTGAAAGACGAAGAAAAACAAAGGGCTTTGGAGGATTCTTACTCGAAGAATCCCATCTTGCTCCGACATCTTACGTTTGTTAGAACTGCGATACAAGAAGTTGAGCACCACTTCGTGCCTGTTATCTAACTGTTTATCAGTATGGGAAAACCTGACAAAACCTAACCATCCCAATAGATTTAGGTATTTTTCGTTGTGGCAATCGCTTGCACCAACTCTCGTTTGCGCTTCTCGTCCTTGCTGTTGAAGATAATGTGGTAGTCAAAGTTCTGGTTGAGTTGTTGGAACTCGTTGAAGCCAACTTCTTTCGCAAATACCTCGTCGTGCAGTAACTCTTCATCTTTCTTCTTCTGCTTCTTGCCCTTCTGGTAAGAAACCTTGTTTGCCTTGTAGTTGGTCTCTTTATCTTTACCTTTCACCTCAACAACCAGATAGCGACCTTTGGTGGTCTCAACCAAGAAGTCGGGGAAATATCGTGCCATACGCTTTTCTTCAGGGTTGTAGTAGTCAACAAAGAACTCGTTGTGCGCCTCTGACGTAACGCTACCAGTAAAATACACATCAGTTATATCTTCATCGGTATTTAGTTTGGGGCGCAGATAACGGAATACCTCTAACTCATCGGTACTTTTGGTGAAGTCGTACGGATCGATATGAAAGCCAATACGTGACGCGCCACGGTCTTGTTCCTCTTGCTCTTTATATACCACCAGCGTTTGCGCCTTGTCCTTATCAACGTTTATCTTTAGTGGGTAGTCCTTGGTAAGAGCAACGCTTTGCTGATATTCGCGATTTTCGTACTCGTATTCGTAGTATTGGTCGAGTATCTGGTCCACAATCGAATATACTACGGCGTAGTTCTTATTGACCGCTTTTACCAGTTGATCTTGAGTAACCTTGTTTGATTTGAGGATGTCTCTCAACTCACTGTATGAAATGTGTGTACGCTCACAAATGTGCCCCACAACGTCGTAGAAGCCAAAATCACGGGCGTGAGAGCGCTTCTTGGATGTACTGCTGGTGATGTCTGTTGGGTCACTATACACAGCTTTGCCGTCCACAAGTGTGATACCACTTTCCTTTACGGTCCGCTCAACCTCCTTGCTACCAACAGTGAGTTTTATCTTGATACTATCTGGCGACTTCTTGGAACTTTTTGCGAGGATGCGCTCCCTCTTATTGATGGTTAGCACTTTTGGTTTTCGCTCCTCAATGTCTATCACAACAGTGTTTGATCGTATACCACTGATGTCACTCACTGCGATATTGAAACTTTGCTTGAGTTCTTTGTCGAGGATGTCATAACTGTCATCCGATAAGAAAACGGTTGCGACTGTAGAGTTATCACCAAGGCGACGCAAACAGCGCGAGGTTGATTGGAGCACGAAGTTGTTACTACTTGGACTGCGATACAGCGCCACAGAAGCGAGCGACTTACAGTTCCATCCTTCTGTACCCTTGCCAACAAGAAGAATAAACTGCTTCTCACTCTCTGGCGTATCAAGGTTTTCAAACTCGTGTCGTGCTTGCTTATACTCACCGTTCTTTAGGTTTGAGTGGAAGAGTAGTTTGCGGGAGAGTGGTATGTTGTGGCGACGAAGTGCGCGGTCGAGATTATCTGAAAGTTCATCAAAGGCATCAGTGGTATTTGGGGCGTAAAAGGCAATCTTGAGCAGTTTGCCCTCTACACGTTTACCATCGTACTCATCAACGAAAGCGTCTACCACCTCATCGACAAACTCTTGAGAGCGTACATTACCGTATCCTTTTACATCCACCTGTTTGAGAATGCCGTGCTCTATACCTTCCTTGAGACCGTAGTAGTATACAGTGTCTGGTATCATCTTCTTGTTGATATACGGCGTTCCTGTCATATTCACAACCGTCACAACGTTCGTTTGTTCTGCCAAGTGATTGATGGTGTCGCGTGATTGATTGATTGCCTTCTCGATATTCTTGCCAAAAGCGTGGTGCGCCTCATCTACGAACACCGCGAGGTTCTCCAGTTTCTGTATCGCTCGCAAACGGTGGTTTACAGGGTCATTACGCAACTCAAACAAACGGTTCCTGAACTCCTCCTTCCAGTTCTTTTTGATAACCTTTGAGGAGTTAGAGACAATCACGTTATTTGTACCTATTGGTTGTAATGGTGTCTTTGGGTCGTCGAGATAATGCCATTTGATAGCGAGCATAATATCTTCGTACTCCTTCGGTATAACGGTTGAGTAATCGAACGTCTTTATCTCTTTGAGCACTTCAACAATCGTAGTGTCAGGTGGTCCAAGTACGAGCAGGTTCTTTGCAAAACGTTCATCGTCTTCGTGATACTTCGAGATAATAAACTCGTACATCAAAAGCGTACCCATCAGGACTGTCTTGCCCGCACCCATTGTGAGCGCAAAGAGATAGTTGGCATATCCAAAGTCACCAAACTTCTTCTTAGCTTCTTCTACGAGCATTGTTTTCTTATCTCCACGACCAATCTCACTATCGGTAAAGCCGAGTTCTTTGAGAAACTCGTACATCTCACCGTCAGTAGCAAAAAGTTCTTGTGCTATCTCTGAAAGCGGGCGGTTCTTCTCGATCTCTTTGAGATATACATACGTTTCAAATGCCTCACGCTGTGGTGTGTGCAGGTAGTTACGGTGCTTGATATGGCGGATGATGTTCTTGGTTTCAGGGTAAATATCAGGGTAGCCGTTGTCTCGCCACTCACTCACGCGTGTTTGCAGTTTGTCTACAAGTTGCAACATAACCTAATAACCTAAATCTTTACCTCAAACGTCTCGAAGTGCTCCTCGCCCAACACGTCAACGATTTTTACGGCTACGGTATATGCACCCTTCTTCTCATACTCGTATACTATGTCGGTCTCTATCGGTGCATCTTTCTTGTGAGAGTGCACGAATGCATCAGCATTGAAGAGTGGTTCTTTGCCTTCTTTATACTCTCCGTAGTTCCAGTCGATAACGATATGGTCGATTGCTTGGCGGTAGTCGAATACCTTTACACGGTCTGCAACCGACAGGCGTTTCTCGTTCTCAAGGTCGAGACGCTTCATCAAAAGCGGTGAATAGAAGTCGGCAATAGTAACGGTTAGTTTCTTGTCAGCAATCTTGTGCTGTATATCTGCTTCGGTTGGTTCACGGAAGTCGAGTTCCTTCTTGTCTGCCTGTATGTCGCGTATTTCTATTGCAACACCTGTCTTGTTCTCTTTACGCTCATAGTCGCGCACATCAAGTTCTGCACCAGAGCAAATAAGAATGACTTTGTTAGAGAACACGGCTTCTTTGCCCTTTGAGGTTGCCTTTGGTGTAAAGCGGGACTGCTCCTTCTTGATACCGTCGAGCACCTCTTTGATGTCCTTCTTCGTGAGTACGCGGTTTGGAGAGATGATCTTTACCAAGTCCTCACCAAGTGTGCCGTCAAAGTATGACCCTGCGAGTTTATCTACCTTGTAGACATCGGCAAGAATACGCTTTGCCTCGATGTCGTTCTTGAATACATCGTAGTGGTTGACGGTAAAGACCTTGAATGTGTCGTGTCCTTTGAAGTTCTTGGCGAAGAGCGATGCTTGTTTCTGCTCGTCGAGTATTTTACGCAGGCGCTCGGTGGTTTCAATAATCGAACCCTTGTTGATGTCACACGCAATCCACCTGCGACCAAGTTTTTGTGCTACTGCCGATGTTGTACCAGAACCAACAAAGCAGTCGAGAACTAAATCACCCTCATTTGACGATGCTTTGACTACACGATCCAACAGTGCCTCTGGTTTTTGTGTAGGATAGTCAGTGCGTTCGTCTGCAACAGGATTTATCATAGAAACTTCCCAGAGTGTATCTTCGCTAAAATGCCATACATCTGGCATCGGCACGCCCTTGGTTGGTTCATCTGTTTGAATAGAACGACGCACCCCCTTCTCATCGATCACACTTTTCCACGCCTTGCCTTGCGCGCTTGATTTACCGCTCTTTGGTATAAAAAGTTGGTTGTATATGTGGTCCCCTCGATTTTTTGCGTACCAAAGCAATGTGTCGTGATTGGTGGCGTACTGATTACTTTCAATGTTCCAACGCCGATAATACCAGGCAACCTCATTGAGAAAGTTATCTTCTCCAAACACCTCATCCATTATCAATCGCAAATGCGAGTTCCTGTGCCAGTCACAATGCAAGTAGATAGACCCTTTATCGCTCAAAAGTTCTTTCATTATGAGCAAGCGCTCATACATAAACTGTAAGTACTCGTCTTTGTCCCACACGTCCGTGTACTGCATCTCCTCGATAATGCTCTGCTTTACGCCCTCCACCTTCGCACCATTTATCTTCACCTTCTTTACATAGTCGGCTTTACTATCAAAGGGTGGGTCGATGTATATAAGGTCTACTTCGCCACGGTACTCCTTCAAAAGATGTGCGAGCACCTGCTTGTTGTCGCCCCAAAACAGCGAGTTGAACTTCTTTGCTTTTGGATCACCGTACACTTCGGTAGCGACGGCAGGATACCAGTCGATGCTCTTGGGAGCAGACTTTGCATACCACTGCAACCACTCGCGCCCTTTCGGTACATCAACTTTTTGCACCGTGTTCTTACTTGCTGTCTTTGCCATATTCATTTTCATTTATAGATTGCTCAATAAAACGCTCGACATCCGACTTGCGGTAGCGCCTGATACGCTTCTCACCCAAGCGAACGGCAGGGAGGATACCCTTGTTGTCCCAATCGCGGAGGGTGTTCGGATGGCACTTGAGCATTTGAGCGACTTCTTCTAAAGTCAAAAGTTCTTGCTCGTTTGTCATAAATACCATTGAAAACTACCTACTATTTGATACCATTACCTACATAGCATATCGTGACACGTGACGTTCGCAAAGTTCACAATGTGCATAAATGTAAGTGAGTATGACAGACCCCCGCGATTTCGTTGTTCACATCAACACGCCATTGCTGGCAAGATACCTAAAGGAGAAGTACGACCTGACTTTTGATGTGGTTGAGGGAGAAACGGGCGGTGATAGAGCAGATCGGTTCATTGACTGGTTGGCACGTGAACATCCTGACAAGCGTGACGAGATTTTTGTTGAGTTGAACTACATAAACGACCTTTCTGGCGACCGCGACATTGACGCTATGATTGCCATCGCACGTGCAAGTGGTGTTGATGTTGATGCGGAAAAAGATAAATACGAGCAAGAGTGCAGTGGAGGAAACAGGGATGAATACGCGATGTGGTGGTTTCTCACTCACCCAGACATATTTGAGGTGCGCTTTCATCACTCCGATCTTGAGGACTTGTCTGGCGCTAAAGAGTGGCTTGTACCAGATGATAAGATTGTTTCTATCGAGTCCATCAGTGGTGATAAAGCAAAACTCACCGAGATTGAGCAGAAGTTGATGGAAAAGTACCAAAAAGAGTTGCGTGGAGAGAAGTGTATAGTCACAACACTTTTGCACGACAACACATTGGTATTGCGTGCTTATATCGAGGATATACCGCGTGGCGCTGTAGTTTTTGAGGGCGCACGTAAGATAAACCCACACAAACCAGAAAAACCAGTTTTCAGTATCGTGTGGCTATATACGCCAGAAGATAAACTTCTTCGCACAAAATCAATCGGTAGACGTGAGTATGATGTTGCTCCACTGGAAAACATATTTACCACTACGTTCTTGAGTTGTACTACAAGCGATGGAAAACAGCGCGTATTTGACCTCAAAAATGTGAGCGATGTCGTCAACCTAAATCTTACTTGTGAACCAACTGACGAAGTTGAACGCGTATTTGTACGCGCGATAGAAATGACGCGCAAGGGCGGTATATGGAAACGCATACGTTTACAGGCAGGAAGTAGAGATACCAAAGGACAAGGAACGGAAATGATAAAGGAGGCAGTAAAGGATATTGGTCTTGATCCAAATACATGGGAAGTAAAAGCGATAGAAATGCAGTTCGTATTCAAAAATACGCTCGGTAAGGGTCGCAAACCACAAGCGACCGTACGTATCACACCGAACGGGAGTAACCTCAAAAATAGACCTCACGATACCAAGATACGAAGGTTATTGAAGAAATGGGAGATAGCCAACTAACTACTATGGAGTGGTTCTTTGAACGTGTAGGCAGTGACGGAAGAGGAGCATCTTATTCATACCAAGAGCGTGCCGAGCATAAATACGAGTTCAATAAACTCAAGGCACTTAGTTTGATACAACACAGCGATAATCTTGCAGAGATACCGTGCCCGTTTTGCGAGGAAGAACACCTTGTAAAACCTATGGCGGACCCTGCAAAGGAAGGCGCTTTTATAGTTATGTGCGGGAGCGCAATGCGAGATGTAGATGAAGATGAGTTGCGATATGTATCGCTCAACTGGCAGAAACTTTTGGAACGTATACAGACGGACTTACAGGTAACCACAACACGAACTCCTGACGATGTGTCGCGTAATCAAGACGGTTCTTTGTGGACACTTGGCACATATACGGACCACACGCCACCTGTTGATTTATACTATCTTCCAACCAACAATACTGATGAATGGGAGCGTTATGTGCTCGATATACCGCAAGTACGACACAAAGCAAACCTTGTGCTCACCAGTATGCCCGTACGAGCGAGAAAAGCCACACAAGCGCAGTTTGTGGCGTTGAGTGAGGTGAGTGCCGATTTGAAGGATCAAAAGCACTTATTGGACCAAGAGCGATTTGAGAAGGAGCAAGAGGCGTTTCGACGTATCTTTTTTGATAAGAAGAATGGGGGTTTATTGCTCGACGGCGACCTCGTGTATACGGCATCAGATGAGAAGGAAGAATGGTATTTCTTGGAGTATCTATGGGATAACTTTGGTATACCCACTTCACAGCACGATGTGTATCAGTACGTATTGCAACAGACGGGTAAGAGCACGAGTAAAACAGAGCAGAACTATATCGCACACATAAAAAGTAAAATAAAAGAAAAGTTTGCGGACGCAGACAAGGTTATTACGTCACCTGCAACAGGCAAAATAATGCTGGCTGACCCAGTCGGAGAAAAGTCGGAGATTTGAGATAAAAGTCGGAGATACTTCTAACCCTATCAAGCGCACAATCACAGTGCGCTTTTTCAATGCGCTATTAGCAACAAATAAACAATGTGTATGAGTAATCACAAAGACACAACGTACATCCCGTTGGATGACTATATCAACTTTTACTACACGAGTGACATCGCTGTTGCGACCACTCTTGTGGTGCGCGGATACGAACTTGTATCCATAGACAAGCCGAAGCCGAACGCTCGTGCCACCTTTGTCTTCAAGCGAGACCTTGGAATGGACGAGTTGGTCGATGGTTTCTGGGCGGATCGTATCGAGGTAAAGCCATTGCAGTTTATGACTGCGCTCAAGACCCTCAAAAGCAGGGTTTATAACGCCTAACGACAATGTTGACGGACCGCCACATACGGGACTTCCAACACTTATATCTCACACACTTTGGTGAGGAGATAACGCGCGAGCGTGCGGTGGAGGAAGGCATCCGCTTGATGCGGTTCGTCGCCCTTATCAATAACCTAAATATAAATGTGTATGAACACAGAAACACCGAAAAAGGAAACTAAAAAGAAGGAGAAGCCGATTTATGTCGCATCGCTCAAACATAACGACAGCATCTTGGAGTGCCTATATGATGAAAATACAGAAACCACTTCGTTTGCTTTGTACGATGGTGAGCAACTGACCTATACGGACCGCTACAGCATAAACAACACACTTTACAAGCCGCTTATAGCAAAGAGTGACCTTCTCAAGAAGGGTGTCATTCTACTACCTACGAAGCCGATTGAATATGGGAGCGAAGAAGCACTTGTGGACGAAATACAAGCATTCATCCACGAGTATCTCGACATAACGCCCGACTTTGAGCGCATAGCATCATATTACGTGCTCTTTACGTGGATATACGACCGTTTCCACGAAGTGCCATACTTACGCTCCATTGGCGACTACGGGAGCGGTAAGACGCGTTTTCTACGCGTTATAGGGTCTGTATGCTACAAACCGATATTCACCGCAGGGGCAACCACTACGTCACCGATATTCAGGATGCTCGACCAGATACACGGCACGCTTGTGCTCGATGAAGCGGACTTCCGCGCGAGTGATATGACCTCGGACATTATCAAGATACTCAATAGCGGATATACAAAAGGGTTTCCTGTGCTTCGTAGTGAAGGTAAGGGTGTATTCGAGGTAAAAACATACGATGTGTTTTCTCCGAAGATAGTTGCTACACGAGAGACCTTTCGCGATCAGGCGCTCGAAAGCAGGTTTTTGGTCGAGCAAATGGGAGGCAAGAAACTACGCAAGGATATACCTTCTTCTCTTGGTGATGAGTTCTACGAGGAGGCGTTGTTACTACGCAACAAGTTACTGATGTGGCGTTTGAAAAACCACTCAAAGCCAATAGATTTAGGTCGTCATACCGTTCCTGACACACTGCACCCGCGCCTCAAACAAATCGTGCTACCACTTCTATCAATCATTGGATCGAAGGAGATGCGAGACGCACTCACTGACTTTATCAGTTCGTACAACAAGGACTTGGTAGCCGACAGGGGTATGACGTGGGAAGCGTACATACTTGAAGCGATTGTAGCACTCAAACACTATGGTAACGACGATATGACTATGGGCGACATCGCCCGACAGATACGTGAGAGCATAGATATTGAGGAAGACCCACTCACGCCACGTAAGGTTGGTTGGTATGTGCGTACGCGCTTGCAGGTCAAAACACGCAAGCAACGTGGTGGCTACACGCTTTCGTACACTCTAAACAAAGACAAGATAGAGATGCTGTGTGAGAGATATGGGGTCGAAATAGAGCCGTCAGATAATGACGATGTGAACGACGTGAACAATGTGAACATTATCAAACCTCTTACCGAAGAGGAAGTAAGGGACTCAAGTCCGTTTTAGCGTATGGATACTGTTGAAGAGTCGCGAAGTTTGACGATGCAGTTCCTCAAAAAGCACGGATACCTTGACGGGTTCTGGCGCTCGGGTGTGATTACGTGGACCAGTTCATTTGGTAACAAAAACTCAATCAGCATAGAAGCAAATACGGGTAATGAGTTTCCATTCGTACGTTTGAAATATACGAATACTGACTACTCTGGCGAGAAGCACGATATGGACTATAAGGCGCAACTCACTTTTTACGAGCCACCGTACGGTGGAAAGCGATGGTCGTTTATATGTCCACTGGTTCGTGATGGGATACCGTGTAGAAAGCGTGTGCGAGCACTGTATCAAGTGGGTCGGTATTTTGGTTGCCGTAAATGTGCAGGGTTGGTATACGACTCACAAACAACACCAAAACGCTTTCGTGGCTATCCGTGGGGTGTGTTGACGCTTGATGTGTACTTACGCGACAAGGTGAACCGTACACACTATGCGGGTAAGCCAACAAAAAAGTACAAAACGTACCTCAAGAAGATGCGTCGGTTCGGTAGATACGCCGACAGTGCTTACAGGGACATCGACGATTTTCTGACGATGTAATGGTAAAATACTGGTAAATGAGTATGAAAATGAACACAACATCAGACAACAAGTATTTTCTATACGCACGCAAGTCCACCGAGTCGGAAGACCGCCAAATGGCATCCATCGAGGATCAGGTGGCAGAGATGAAGCGCCTCGGAGAGCAACTCGGTTTACACATTGTTGACGTGATAGCCGAGTCAAAGTCAGCAAAACAACCAGGACGCAACGGTTTCAGTAAGATGCTTGAACGTATCTATGCGGGCGAAGCAAACAGTATTTTGTGTTGGAAGTTGAACCGATTGGCACGTAACCCGATTGACGGTGGGCAGATTAGTTGGATGCTCCAGCAAGGTGCAATCAAGCACATACAGACATACAGTCGCGATTACCACCCAACTGATAACGTGCTTATGATGCAGGTGGAGTTTGGTATGGCGAACCAATATGTGAATGACTTGAGTGTCGATACAAAGCGAGGTATGCGCCGTAAGGCGGAGCGTGGGTGGTATCCGATAGCGCAGTTACCACCTGGATACAGACACAATACAGGCGAATATCATCTTGGTGAGGACGAGATAATCAAAGATAAAAACTTTGAAATGGTGCATTCACTGTGGGAGTTGATGCTCACAGGAGAATACTCCGTGCCAGACATCAAGCGTAAAGCGGACCAAATGGGTTTTTGGAATAAGTACGGAAAACCATACTCACGAAATACTTTTTACAACATTTTCTCGAACGAGTTTTATTGCGGGTACTTTGAGTGGAATGACGGCGAGGGAGGGCGAGCACGTATCAAGGGTAAACACGAGCCGATGGTGACGGAGGAGGAGTTCAATCGCGTACAGTTTTTACTCGGTCGTAAGGGCAAACCGACACGCGTAAACAAGCACGACTTTGCGTTTCGTGGACCACTTCACTGTGGCGAGTGCGGATGTTCGATTACCGCCGAGCGTAAGATACAAGCGATATGTACGGAGTGTAAGTTCAAGTTCTCAATCAAAACATCAACAGAGTGCCCAAAGTGCCATACAGATGTCTCCAAGATGAAAAAGCCGAGTATTGTAGACAAAACATACTATCACTGCACAAAACGACGCGGTCCGTGCTCACAAAAGACCGTTGAGGAACAGGAACTCAAAAAGCAGATCAATGGCGAACTGCAAAAGGTTGCAATACCGAAGGACTTTTACGACTGGGCGACCGATGCGCTCACATACGTACACGACCAAGAAATGACCGATCAGAAGTCGATACAGAGCAAACTCAAGAAACAGGAAACCGAGATACTGCAACGTATAGATAATCTCGTGCGTATGCGAGCAGATGGTGAGATAAGTGCCGAGCAAATGCAGAAGGCACGTGACGGAGCGGAAACAGAACTTGAAAACTTGAAAAAACAATCAGGTTACTTGTATGAGCGTTCGATCGACTGGCTCGATGTTGCAAATCAATACCTTACGTTTGCAGAAAAAGCACCGCGTGAGTTTGAGAATGCAGATAATGACAAACGTCGTGCGATATTGACCGCACTTGGTTCGAACCTAACAATAAAAGACAGAATACTCACTGTTTCCGCAATAAAGCCACTTGTTGGTATCCAAAAGACATACCAAGTTGCTCTCAAAGAGTTAGAAGGGTTAGAACCTAAAAACACCCTTGAAAAACAAGGGCGATTTAGTGCTCTGGACTATACGAGTCCAACTTTGCTCCGCGGACAGGATTCGA
>DFOX01000016.1:0-66141 GCA_002376945.1 Patescibacteria group bacterium UBA3530 | reverse complement strand
AGGATTCGAACCTGTGACCTACCGATTAACAGTCGGTTGCTCTACCGCTGAGCTACCGCGGAATGTTAAGTCCTCGATGGGACTGAGGCGTATTTTACACGAGCAGCTCATATTTTCAATGTGCTACACTATGCATACTTTAGATAAAAACGAGATATGATTCTATACTACAAACCAACGTGTTCCCTTTGTATCCGGGTGATTAACTTCGCACAACACTACGGAATTCCTTGTACATTAAAAAACGTCATCGAGGATACCGATGCATATGCAGAGATGCTCTCAATTGGTGGTAAGTCGCAAGTTCCGTTTTTTGTGGACGGAAATACGCATATGTACGAAAGTGCGGATATCATCAACTATCTTGATGAGCACTATGTTGATAAAAATTAAAGTCTTTCCTGGCGCTAAAAAGGAGAAGTTTCACCAAATAGGGCCATATCAGTTTGAAGCGTATATCAAGGAGCCGGCACAAAGAAATTTGGCGAATATACGTATGCGTGAATTGGTAGCACACCATTTCGGTGTTCCAGTGTCTGATGTTGTTATTAAGGCAGGACATCGTGCACGGATTAAAACAGTTGATATGATATATAGAGGAATCATTAAGAGATAGATGAAAAAATATGCAAATTAACTATAAAGCACCCACAATAGATTTGACTGACGAGATACGTAATTACACTGAAGCCAAAGTAGCGATGGTTCAAAAACTCATCGCAACTACTGATGAAAATGTGCAAGTCGATGTAGAACTCTCAAAGGCGAATCAACAATCAGGAGAAGTATTTAGAGCAGATATTACCATTCATGCAGGAGCTGATCGTACGCATGCGGTGGGGCACGGAGAGTCCATGCTTGCAGCGATTGACAATGCAAAAGATGAACTTGCTGGACGGTTGCGTCGTGCTAAGGATAAAAAACAGAACGCATTTCGCAAAGGAGGGGCAAAAATTAAGAAGATGCTTCGCTTTTGGAAATAAAATCAGTATAGGACATTTTGTTCTTGCCTTCCGGAACCACCTCATCGATTATGAGTGAGGTGTTTTCCATATGCGCTGAGATAACTTTCACCCGTACACCAGTTTCGGTAAAGAAGTACGTACCAGGCCATCCTTGATACGCATGAATTTTAAGAAGGTTTGTATAGGGGTCATCGTCAAAATGTAACTCACCATCTTCCTTCTTGAAAAGGTGGCAATAGGTGGCTTTTGCATCATCTTGCGGGATTGCGGTAACTTCTCCTTGAATATATGCGGGAAGCACATCGGCAAGTAGTGAACCTCCGCGGAGAAAGAGATAGTCGCCAAGTTCTTGTGCGCTGGGTGGCCATACTGCTGGAGTATATTCTTCCTGCTTAAGAATTGGTCCGTGATCCATCTTCTCGTCAAGTAACATAATCGAAACCCCGACAGTTCTATGATCTTCACGTATTGCACTTCGTATCGGAGAAGGGCCACGCAATTTCGGAAGGAGTGATGGATGTACATTGAGAATACCTAATGCGGGCATAGTGATAATTGTTTGTGGAAGGATCTTCCCATATGCTGCAAGTACGAACACGTCCGCTGATACAGATTGAATACGTTCCACAGCACGTGCATCAAACGTCTCAGGTTCAATGGTGGGTATATTGTGCTTTTGAGCCCATTCTTTAACGGGCGAAGCTGCCACTTGCATACCACGACCCGCAGGTCTGTCGGGTGCAGTAACCACAAGAGCGGGAAGCAGATCCCTTTTCTTGAGTTCGTCAAGCACGATGGTTGCGAGCTTTGGTGTCCCAAAGAAGACAAATTGTATGTTAGTATTCATGCTAACTAGCGTATCAGGTATAGTGTGATAATGAAATATCTAAAAGGGGCAGAAGAAAGGAGAGCAAGTGCATACATGGAACAAGCGGCATTGATAGCTTCTGCTGCGACATGTACTCGAGCACGGTGTGGAAGTATTATTGTAAAAAATAACCACGTTATAGGCGCGGGTTTTAATAGTCCTCCGGGTGAATTTGAGAGTCACCGATATTGTGATAAAGAAAAGCAAACATATGAGGAAAAAATTACCGATAAAACGTGCTGTATACACGCTGAACAACGAGCTATAATGGATGCATTACATACTAATCCTAATGAATTAACCGGAGCACGCATATATTTTACTCGAGTTGATGCTCATGGGCACATACTCAAATCTGGAAAACCATATTGCACTATCTGCAGCAAAATGTCCCTTGATGTTGGATTGGCGGAATTTGTGCTTTGGCACGAGAATGGCATTTGTGTGTATGATACCCAAGAGTATGATCAATTATCACACGAATTTTCTAAATAGGTTTTAATTCATCATCTACATCGATAACTTCAATAGCATTGTCGATATAAAGAATGCCGTTGAGATGATCAATTTCATGCTGAAAGATACGTGACAAAAAGCTTGACGCACCACGTGTGTGACACTTGCCCCGCTCATCATAGTAGAGAATCGTTACCTTTTCGCTTCGCTTAACTTTGGTCCCATACTTTCCCGGAACCGAAAGACAACCCTCGTCTCCAATCACAGTCTTTTTTGATGCTTTCACGATCTCCGGATTTATAAAAACGTGATCCTTGTGTACTTTGGGATCGAATTCTTCACCGCTTCGTGATGCAAAGACATGTCCACCAACCACGAATATTCTCAAAGAAATACCAATTTGCGGAGCAGCAATGGCAACACCGAATTTTTCTCGGTGCAGCGTGGTTTTCATATCTTGTATTACTTCGTGTATCTGTGCGCTGTCTATTTCTGACAAAGGGACTTCTTCTGCAATGCGCTGCAATATCGAATCTCCTCTGTATACAATTGCTCTCATGGAAAAACTATACCGTGATTATTTGTATAAAAAAAGCGGTGACAATCGTACGATAATGATTCAATTACAACATTCTCTCAGGATCAACGGTTATGGTAAATGAGTGCGGAAGCGAGTGCAAAATACCGACAAGTTCAGAATCAGGCCATTGCTCAGTCGAAATTTTAATGAGTGCCCGCAATTCCACATGACGACCCCTGGGAATGAATCCGGAGAACACGCGAGGTGTGTATTTCTTTGTAATCTCCACAAATGATTGCATATCGTCGATCACCTTTGCGCGAGTACCGATACACGCAACTTGTATGAGGGTGACATATGGCGGGTAGCGCAACTTTTTTCGCAGCCGTAATTCTGTATCAGCGTATTCTGAAAGTGCTCCGGTTGTTGCATACTCAAGCATTGCGTTTTGGATATTGGCTGTTTCGATGAGAAGAATGCGATTTGTGCGCTCTCGTAAAGTAGCGATAATTCCGAATATTTTCTCCTCAATACCAAAATCAGGTATGCATAGCAGAGAATCAATAGAACTCACCACACTACACGATATTGGCAAGGTGAGGTGTGACAGTGCCATTTCAGTTCCGATAAGTATGCTCCCGGGTGTTTGGTAGAATTTTGTAACTACTTCAAGCGCCTGCTTTGGCGTTTTGGTGCGGTCGCTGGTAATAACAAAGAGGGGCGTATCCGGTAAGTGTTTCTTCACATATGCCTCGATTCGCTCAATACCAATACCCAACGGTACAAGGTTCCAGCTATCACAATGGACACATCGTGTGTGAGCGTCTTGTGCGATTCCGCAGCGATGACAGAGCAGTTCTCGAATTCCTCGTTGTTCGTGCAAAACAAGAGATGATTTACAGGAAGGACATTTCACTGGCAAGCTACAATCGTTGCACACGGTTTGTGTGGCGATACCCCTGCGGGCAGCGAATACAAAAATATTTCCTCGTTCCTTTGTGCATGAGGCGAGTAGTTGTAGAGATTCGTTGGTAAGTACCGGAAACTCTCTGTCGGCCTGTGCACGTGATTTTTTCGCATCAATAATTTGTACAGAGCTCGTCGTACGTAGTTTTCGTGCATGTTCTTCAAGCGCAGTAGCGAACCCATCATGCATCTCCTTATGCACACGAGTACTCACCGTGGTTCCAGCATACAGAATCGATGCCGGTATCTCTCGAGCAAGCGCTTTGACTAATGTACGTGCGTCTGAAAAAGGAACAGAGTGTTGTTTGTATGAAGATGCCATTTCCTGCTCTAGAATGAACAAGGAGACATCACCGCGCGGTATACTCAAAAATGCTGGCGTTGCGATTACCACTACCGGATGACGCTCCCTAAGAATTGCATTCCATGTTTCTACCTGCTTCTTCTTTGTCTGGGAGCTTTCGAGTATGAATGTATATTGTTCAATACCGCGACTGCATTGTTCACCAAGAAATTGAGCCCGGTGTATGGTTGGTACACACACGAAAACAGAGTTGCCGTGTGCAAAATTACTACGTATAAGTGTTTTGTATTTTTCAATGCGTTCGGTGAGTGACAGTTGGAGAACGTGTTGCTTAAAAGTGGTGGCATTGTTTGTTTCGCTCGGAGAGCATACACCCCCTCTTTGTGCTGCTGCTACAATAGCAGTCGGTGCATATCGCTCCAAAAGAGCGCCGCGAGATGCGACAAAATGTTGGGCGGTAGTATCAAGTGCTCGCAAGAAAGAGGGAAGAAACAGTGCGCGTGCCTTTTGTTTTGGCAGCTTCTTCATCTCAAAAATATTCGATCGCAAAACCGCCTTTATTGATTGTGCGTCTTCAGTTGCGAGAACCAAAGCCGGCACCTCTTTTTTACGCAGGGGAATTGTTACCACAGATCCAATGGGAAGATCTTCGGCCGAAAAATAAGTGAGCCGATCCATAGCGCGCTTTTGAATTGGTGCGACGTGAACGATAAACATGATTGCCAGTATATATGTGGAATAGTGACTAGACAAAGTCAATGCGTGATATCATATATGATATATGACAAACGAATCGCATAAAAAGATTGGAACGTTCATCAGAGAACTTCGCCAAAAGAAAAATCTTACACAAAAAGAATTTGCTGATGCTCTCGGCACTTCACAATCCGCAGTTGCTCGTATGGAGAAGGGAGACCAGAATCTTTCAACCACGCAGTTACTAAAAGTGAGCGACGTATTACAACATCAAATTGTGGGAATTAAAGAGGGAGTTGATTTTAGTGTGGAGGGCGGGCATAAATTGCACGGAACTGCTATCACCAATACTTCAAAAAACGGAGCGCTCGCACTAATGTGTGGCGCTTTGCTTAATCGCGGTACAACGACACTGCATGGCATACCGCGCATTGAGGAGATTCATAGAATGATCGAAGTATTTAAAAGTATCGGTATTAGTGTTGAGAACACTGATAAGAATACACTGAAGATAACACCTCCAAAGCGATTCAAAATTCAAGATATTGCCGCTGAATCCGCAGGAAAGATGCGATCAGTGCTTATGCTGTTAGGTCCGCTCTTGCACAACAAAAAAGAATTCACCCTTCCGCATGCCGGCGGTTGTGCTATGGGCGATCGTACCATTGCAGCACACAAACATGTACTTGAAGCATTTGGTGCGCGCATTACAACACATGAAAATCATTATGCTTGTGCAAGAAAAAAACTACACACAGCTGAAGTGGTGATGTATGAAGCAAGTGATACGGCCGCTATCAATGCGCTATTTATCGCCGCACTCATCCCGGGAAAGAGTGTGATAAAATACGCGCCGCCAAACTATCAAGTACAAGATGTTTGCTTTCTCTTACAACAATTCGGAGTTCGTGTGGAAGGAGTTGGTACGACCACCTTATCGGTCTACGGAGTTGAGGAAATAGAAAAGGAAGTAACTCATTACAATAGCGAGGATCCCATTGAGGCAATGATGTTCATCACGGCATCAATTGTTACTCAGTCTGAATTGCGTATAGAAAGATGCCCTATTGATTTTCTGGAGATCGAACTTCTCAAACTCTCGTACATGGGAGTATCATATGAGAAAAGTGCACCGTATTTTGCACGGAATGGAAAAACAAAACTTGTTGATATACAAATGCACACTCCTGCACTCGAATCCTCCCCGATTAAGATTCACCCTCTGCCGTATCCTGGTTTGAATATTGACAACCTTCCCTTCTTTGTACCAATCGCCACACAGGCCAAGGGAACGACTCTTATTCATGATTGGGTATGGGAGGAACGCGCACTCTACTTCACTGAACTGAATCGATTGGGAGCAGATATTAAACTTGCTGATCCACATAGAGTCTTCGTAAGCGGACCAACCACACTAAAAGCCGCACAGGTTGTGTGTCCTCCGGCACTTCGCCCTGCGGTAGTGATTCTCCTGGCAATGCTTGCCGCTGAGGGAGTCTCGGTTTTGCGGAACGTCTATTCAATCGAACGCGGCTATGAACGTATTGCTGAACGATTGCGAGAGCTTGGCGCAAAAGTGGAGATAGTGAATGACCTTTAGATATCGAGAGTGAAAATATCTCCCGCATCTTTTACGTAGATGATATTTGAACGTATTGGATCTGCTACAGCTTGCGGTTTGGTGCCGGTATAAAGCGGAAGGTAGTTTTGTGCTCCACCATAGCGTAAATCAAGAGCAAATACTGCATTTCTGGCCGATACAATGATCGCGTCTTCACGATCTCCATACCAAAACACTGATGTAATCGGACTTTGGATAGAGATGACGCTGCGGACAGTATCGTTTTCCTGTGTGTAAATGGTTGTGCCTTCAACCCATACCAAACGCCGATTTCTCTCGAGAGGTTGTGGTCTCGTTGGTTCTCGATAATCAGAGAGAGCACTGTTTGCAGAGAGTAGTAACGGATCATCTGATGCGGTAAGAAGAGATCTTATTGGATCTTTGGTAATTTGAAGGGGGGCGATACTAATGTTCTTCCGAGACTGCATATTCACGGTGTACATCCACGGCCATGAGGTGGTGTGCGAGAGTATTATTGATCGCTTACCCGGCTTCACTGGATATTTTGAAAAAGTGCCATCAGCAGCCACACGTCCTACTTGTCGATTATCGATAAACACAATACTGTCAGGATATGCAGAGGTGATCGTAAGCGTTCCTCCTTTGACAATATATGCGCCGGAGACAACAAATCCCGCTTGACTCAAAGCACCGAGGAGAAGCACGAGAGCGGCAATCACTCCGCCCACATATAAAATATATTTCTTTATGCGCACACTAAACATGCGAGCATTAAAGCAAATTTATTTTCCAAAGAAAAGACCCGGACGTGTGCCCGGGCCCCGATGGTGACGTTGTGTTATTTTCGACGCCACTGTGTTGGTCCAAGGATAAATTGAGGCCCATCATCGGCATGTCCTAGAAGGCGACACTGGAGCGTTTCTCCCTCGCTTTGCAGCACAACCACCTCGGCTTCTCCTGTAATGCCGTAGTGCTCATGCACCAAATCTTCGACATGTATTTTGCCGAGTGAGGTTAGCTCAACGGTTTCGCCGAGAATTAGCTCTCGTTCCTCCAATTTTTTCATTACACCCTCCTTTTTGGAATGTATCAGTATGACACCATAGAACATTTCTTTCAAGCCCCTCATTTTTGCTTGCGATAGATAATAAGAGTACAATCAATCCACATGATGCATTTTTTAGCAAAACCAAAACTGGGAATTGATCTAGGAACCACGTATACACTTATATACGCACCTGGTCGCGGAGTGGTTCTTCGGGAACCTTCGGTGGTAGCCGTATCCGAACAAGAGAACAAAATCTTGGCTGTGGGAGATGAAGCAAAGGAAATGATTGGACGAACTCCGGAAGATATTATCGCGTATCGTCCCATGAAAGATGGAGTTATTGCTGATTATCGCGTAACAGAAGCGATGTTACGATACTACATGCGCAAAGCAACCCACTGGTGGAGTATTTTTAAACCTGATGTGATGATTTCAGTTCCCGCAGGGGTAACTTCAGCTGAACGACGAGCAGTCATTACTGCCGCGGTAAAAGCAGGAGCAAAAACGGCGCAAGTGGTAAAAGAACCTATTCTCGCCGCCATTGGGGCGGGTATTCCCATTCACGAAGCTCGAGGACACATGATTGTAGACATTGGTGGAGGAACGACAGATGTCGCGGTGATTTCTCTGGGAGGCATTGTTGCTTCAACTTCTGTGAAATGTGCGGGGAATAGGATTGACGAGGCAATTACCGCGCACGTGAAGAAGACATTTAATTTAGCCATTGGAGACAAAACCGCGGAAGAGATAAAAGTGCACGTAGGTTCTGCAATACCCCTTGAAGAAGAATTGGTCATGACCATCAAGGGACGCGACTATCTCACGGGCCTACCTCGTTCAGTAGAGCTTTCAACAAATGAGGTGGTGAAGGCAATCGGGAGAGAGCTTCGGGAAATTGTGAAAGCGATACGAGATGTGTTACAGGACACCCCTCCGGAACTTGCCGCTGATATTATCGACAACGGCATTATCATGTCGGGAGGGTCGAGTCAGTTGCGAAACCTTCCCGAGTTGGTATATCGTCGAACGGGTGTGAAAGCGGCGTTGACAGATGACGCATTGTACAGTGTGGCAAAAGGAACAGGAATCGCTTTACAGCATTTGGACGTGTACAAAAAAGCGATTCTTTCAAAGAGATAATATGGATGCACTCGAGTCGTTGAAAATAAAAGCACCATACCACGCATATTTTATAGAAGATAATGACAATATTTTCGCTCAGCTTCCGGGCGTGTTGCAAGAAGTACATGCCGACGCAGAATTGTATGTTCGTGAACTCGATTCTTTAGGCATTGATGATAGTCGCGAGTTAATACAGCTGGCCAACATGCGATCTGTTGGAATACAGATATTCGTATACAAAATACGTACATTTTCATCGGAAGCGCAAAATGCATTGCTAAAACTTTTTGAAGAGCCCCCAGAGCGAACACACTTCTTTTTGTGCGTTTCAACGTTGGGTGACATTTTACCCACACTACTATCACGCTCACAAGTACTCGTAGCTTCATCTGGTGAAGTTGAAAACGAGGGTGCTGTCTTTCTTGCAGCTCAACCTAAAAAGCGAATGCATATTTTGGACAAGATTATCAAAGACAAGAACATTGCAGCAGCTGATGCGCTTTTGCAAGATATCGAGACCGTTGTGTATCAAAAAGGTGAGCGGGATGCGAGTATTACGCATTTGTTTGCAGTGAGGAGAGTGTTGCACAACAAAGGTGCTTCACTTAAGACACTGTTGGAGAGTGTTGCACTTACGCTACCAAGAGTTAGATAGTATACTAATTACCATGTACGATTTTTCACCATTACAACAAAGAATAGACGAGACACAAGAATGGCTTCGTAAAGAATATGCAGGACTGCGCACAGGAAGAGCAACACCAACGCTGTTAGACTCGATTTACGTTGAGAGCTATGGATCTCGAGTACCGCTGAACCAAGTTGCAAATATAGGTGTAGAAGATGCTCGGACTCTACGCATTACTCCTTGGGATAGAGCACAGGTAAAGGAGATTGAAAAAGCAATTACCGCTGCGGATTTTGGTGTTGGAATCTCAACGGATGAAAAGGGGATCCGTGTTTCATTTCCAGAACTGACTTCTGAGCGACGTGATACTCTTATCAAAATGGCGAAGGAGAAGCTCGAAGCCGCTCGTCAAAGTTTGCGGGGTATACGAGAAGAGGTATGGAGTGTCATACAGACGCAAGAAAAAGAAGGTGAGATGAGTGAAGATGAAAAATTTAGAAACAAAGATGACCTCCAAAAACATATCGATGCCGCCAATAAAGCTCTGGAGGAGTTGTTTAGCAGAAAAGAAGAGGAGATACAAAATTAATCTATGTCATTTGCACTCTTTATTGGTGTCTTAGTGATACTTATCGTTGTTCACGAATGTGGACACTTTCTCGTTGCAAAACTATTCGGTATTCGTGTGGATGAATTTGGTGTCGGTTATCCTCCCCGTGCATTCACACTGGGTCGACGAGGTGATACAACATATACACTCAATTGGCTTCCCTTTGGCGGATTCGTCAAAATATTTGGTGAGCGGAACGATATTACATACTCGGAAGAAGAAATTAAGGTCGCTTTTACACACAAATCTAAATGGATTCAAGCCGCGGTGTTGGTTGCAGGAGTCGTTTTTAATATTATGTTTGCATGGGTGCTTTTCTCAGCGACGCTCATGATTGGAACACCGGCTTCAATTGATGAAGCTGATGCAGAGGGGTTGGAAACACAATTGGTGATTAGCTCAGTCATGGCAGGTACGCCGGCAAACGCGGTTGGTTTAATTGCAGGAGACGAAATTGTAGGAGTGTATACCAGTGATGCTGCTGTTGAAGAATTGGTTCCGAGCGAAACCGCAGCGTTTATACAAAGAAATGCCGGAGAGGAAATAGTACTGTCATACATACGTAGTGGAGAGGAGAGTACCGTAGCACTCACACCGGTACACGGTGTTCTTGAACGCAGTCCGGGAACTCCCGCGGTTGGCATTGCGATGACGCTGGTAGCTGAACAGTCACTTTCGCTTGTTCCCGCTATCGTGAAAGGATTTTCTCAAACCATGTATTCGTTAAAAAATGTAACCATCGGTTTGGGGGTATTCTTTGGATCAATCGCCAAGGGTACCGCAGATTGGAGTCAAGTTGCGGGACCGGTGGGTATTGCAGGATTAGTGGGAGACGCCTCTTCGGTAAGTTTTATATACCTGTTGTACTTCACTGCTTTCATTTCGATAAACTTGGCAATTATTAATTTAATACCACTTCCTGCACTAGATGGGGGGAGATTGCTCTTTGTTGCCATTGAGGGAATTACTCAAAAACCTATCAATGAAGGTGTGGCGACATTCTTGAATGTGGTTGGTTTTTCTCTCATCATTCTCCTGATGATTGTGGTGACGTACTACGATATAGTACGATTGATTTGATAGTAAAGTGACCTCCAGCAACATCAGTCGCTGGAGGTCGTTGCGGGTCTCTGACGAGAGACACCCGTCCAACGCATTCCCACATCAAGGAGAACGTGGGAGAACGTGTGGGATGCGCCTATATGCAGTGTATCAGATTTTTGGAAAAAATCCTCGTTTCTGATACTATTCGAACACTATGACAAACACACTACGACAGTCACAATTGTTTACCAAAACACGGAAAGAAGCTCCGTCTGATGAGGTTTCAAAAAATGCTCAGTTACTTATACGTGCAGGTTTTATACACAAAGAGATGGCGGGAGTGTATACGCTATTACCACTGGGTTTACGCACCTTTAACAATATTGTGCAGATAATTCGAGAAGAGATGGATGCAATTGGAGGACAAGAAATAACCATGACGGCACTTCAGGATCCTAAGGTATGGAAGGCGTCCGGGCGGTGGGATGATGCTGCGGTTGATGTGTGGTTTAAGACACACTTACACAGTGGAGATAACTATCATCAAGGTTCGGAATTGGGTATCGCCAATACTCACGAAGAACCCCTCACACAGTTGTTGAAGGAGCACATATCTTCATACAAAGATCTTCCAAAGTTTATCTATCAGTTCCAAACAAAATTCAGGAACGAAACTCGTGCCAAGAGCGGAATTATGCGCACTCGTGAGTTTGTGATGAAAGACCTCTATTCATTTAACAAGGACGAGGAGGGGTTCCGCGAGTTCTATGAACAGTGCGCGGAGGCGTATGTAAGGATATTTGAGCGTATTGGACTTGGGGACAAAACATATCGCACATTTGCCAGTGGAGGATCGTTTTCAAAGTTTAGTGATGAGTTTCAAACAATCTCAGATGCGGGAGAAGACCGTATCTATATCAATGATGAAACAGGCACCGCACTCAACAGAGAGGTACATACCGAAGAGGTCATTAAAGATCTTGGATGGGAGGGGGTCGAGCTACGCGAAGAAAAAGCTATTGAGGTTGGCAATATATTCCCTCTCGGAACAAAATTTTCTGACGCCATCGGCCTTACCTACAAGAATGAGAAAGGGGAAAAGATTCCAGTGATTATGGGTTCATACGGTATTGGCCCAGCTCGCGTGATGGGGACAGTTGCAGAAATCCTTTCGGATGAAAAAGGGTTGGTGTGGCCGGAAGAAATTGCACCGTTTACATATCACTTGATTATGCTTGACCATGACAATGAAGAGGTGCACGGGGAGGCAGAACGGTTATTTAGAGAAATGGAATCTCGGGGTATGTCGGTACTGTATGACGATCGAGAAGCACGTGCTGGTGAAAAATTTGCCGATGCAGATTTATTGGGTATTCCAAAACGTATCATCGTGAGTGAAAAAACACTCGCATCAGGTGAATATGAGGTTATAGCGCGCGCGACGGGTATTTCATCATATATACACGAACAAGAACTCCTTAATGAATAGATATATGAATCGAGTGCGCGGATGGACAGATACAATCAAAGACAAGCTCTCAAATCTTGTGTCTGATGATATTGGAATTGATTTGGGAACGGCGAATACCTTGGTATATGTGAATGGGCAGGGAATTGTATTAAACGAGCCATCAATGGTTGCACTTAATCAAAAAACAGGGCAAGTGGTTGCAGTTGGAGCAGATGCAAAGAATATGCTTGGACGAACTCCCGCGCACGTAGTTGCGATACAGCCCTTGGTCGATGGAGTCATTTCAGACTTTGAGGTTACTGAAGAAATGCTCGGATATTTGATACGAAAAGCGCAGGATGGAAAAACTCGCTTTTTAGGACCTCGAGTTGTTATTGGCGTACCCTCAGGCATTACGTCAGTGCAAGTTCGCGCCGTACAAGATGCTGCAAAGAATGCGGGAGCACGAGAAGTGTTTATCGTTGAAGAACCGATGGCAGCGGCAATCGGTATACGTCTCCCGGTTAGTGAACCTTCGGGATCTATGGTGATAGATATTGGGGGAGGAACTACCGATATTGGCATCATTTCGCTTGGCGGTTTGGTCAGTGCAAAGAATGTGCGCATTGCGGGGGATAAGCTTAATGAAGATATTATTAACTACATTCGGGGAGAATTTAAGATACTGATTGGGAAGAAATCGGCAGAAGAGTTAAAGATTGCCACCGCATCCGTACTTGATTTAGAGACACCACTTGAGTCTACTATTCGGGGACGTGATCTTGTCACCGGACTTCCCAGAGAGGTAATTATTACTGATGCTGATATACGAGAAGCAATTGCCGCCTCAGTTGATCAACTCGTTGATGCAGTGAAAGAAGTTCTCGAAACTGCACCACCTGAAGTAGTTTCCGATGTCATGCGTCGTGGGATTTATCTTGCAGGGGGTGGCGCTCTTATCAGAGGACTCTCGCAATTACTTGGAGAGCATATGGGCGTCCCGGTATATGTACCGGATGATCCGCTTACCGCAGTGGTACAGGGAACCGGAATGATTTTGGAAGATCTATCAAAATATCACGAAGCGCTGATAACACAAAGTCATGAATTTTCACCTACCGAGTAAAAAGAAGGTTCCGATCAGGAGACGAATCTTTCTCCTATCTGTTGTTAGTATAACCATACTGTTTGCAGTAAATTATCTTACCAATAATCGGATTGGTGATTTTCTCACTCCATCAACTGTCGGCGTCTTTGGAATTAATGCCGCTGCTGGACAAGCACTTTCTCCATTGTACGTATATGTGGCGAACAAAGAAGCGCTCATACAGGAGAGGGATGCACTCAAAGAACGCGTACGGCAACTTGAATGGTACGCCTTGCAAAAAGTTATATTGCAATCAGAGAATGACGCATTACGAAATCTTGCGGGTGCAAATGATGATACGGGATCTGTCTCTGCAGTACGCAGCTCTCTTTCCCTGTTTCCGTACGGTACGCTCGCCATTGAGAACAAGGGGTACGCCACGGGGGACGCGGTATTTGCAGAATATGGAGCTTTGATCGGGACTGTTATGCGCATTACCGAAAATACTGCGATTATACAATTGCTTTCAGCACCGATGAATAGAATCGAAGCTCAGATAATTAACGAGGAAACAGTTTCTCCGGTGGTGTTGGATGGGATTGGTCTTGGTAATTTTAAGGGTGCGGTGCCGCGCGACGTACCCGTGTATGTAGGTGACCCCGTGGTATTGCCCAGTGCAGATAGTGCCATAATTGGGTACGTGGGAAATATCACAACGCAACCGACCGATGCCTTCCAAACGATACAGGTACGTGTCCCGGTGAATTTGCAGACCGTGCGGTTCGTAACCGTTCAATCATTATGAAATATCTTTACGCATTTTCTCTCGGGTTGTTGACAAGTAGTATCATTGGAGGTCTGTGGTGGCTCTTTATGTTTTCGGGCATTGTCGCACTCATCGCAAAACGCTCATACATTGTCATGTTCACCGGCGTGTTGCTTGATTTGGTCTTTGCAGCGCTTGGGACTTATTGGCTGTATGTTGGGTTTTATACAATCGTGTTCTTAATCACTACAATCGTCGTAGAGTTCCTACGAGAACGTGTGCTCTGGGCTTCATAGAATGATAAGCTGTTTGCATGCGCAGGAAACGACGACGGGTAATGCAACGATCTATTGATCCAGATGAAGTGTTGTTGGATGCCTTTAACCTGCCTTCATTTGACACTAATCAGTTTGAAGGACGTGTTGCGCGATCAATCAGAAGCAAGGTCCCGATTGCAGTTGGGCTATTTGCCATGCTCATTTTTGCCATTTTCCTCTCTAAAGTGTGGAGTCTTCAAATACTTCAAGGAGAGGCATTTGTCGTACTGTCGCAGAATAACAGACTTGATCACGAGGTTTTGTTTGCAGAACGTGGTGTTATTTATGATAGGTATGGAAACGAACTTGCCTGGAACATTCCCAATACTGAAAACGAAAGTGGTCTCGACATGTACTCACTTCGACAATACACGGACCTTCCGGGACATTCATTACTTCTTGGGTTTGTGGGATATCCGGAACATGATACGCGCGGCTATTGGTGGCGGACAGACTATATTGGCAAGTCCGGTATTGAACGCAGTTTGGACGAGCGTCTCAGAGGTGAAAACGGCGTTCGTATCATTGAGGTAGATGCGCTCAGTCGTGTGCAATCGGCAAATGTCATTCAGGAGCCAATTGATGGGGAGAATATAGTTTTGACCATTGACAGTTCCATGCAGACACAGTTGTATATGGCGATACGAGATGGTGCAAACGAGGCGGGATTTGTTGGTGGAGCCGGCATTATTATGGATGTACGCACAGGAGAGGTGTTAGCTATGACGAGCTATCCGGAGTTCTCTTCCCAAGTCATGACCGATGGTGTTGATACTAGGCGCATTGCAGGATATACGAATAGTGATGGGCAACCATTCCTCAATCGAGCAGTCTTGGGGGAGTATACTCCCGGATCTATTGTAAAGCCATATGTTGCGGCAGCAGCGTTGCAGGAAGAGTTGGTAACTCCAACAACATCCTTTCTTTCAACAGGAGAAATTCGAATTCCAAACCCGTACGCTCCTGGAAACTACACTGTGTTTAAAGATTGGAAGGCGCATGGATGGGTTAATGCAGCTCAGGCGCTCAAGGTTTCCTCAAATGTATATTTCTATACTGTCGGTGGTGGATTTGAGGCGCAGGAGGGGTTGGGTATTGAGAAATTAGCAGCGTATGCAGCTCGTTTTGGGTTCGGTACTCCAACGGGAATTGAGCTCGAAGGAGAGGGTATCGGTGTAGTGCCGACACCTTCTTGGAAGCGAGTCGTGTTTGGTGAGGATGACCCTTGGTTGATTGGTAATACCTATCACACGGCAATTGGACAATTTGGATTTTTGGTAACCCCCGTGCAAGCGGTACGATATATTGGAGCAATTGCAAATGGGGGGAATCTCGTGTCTCCACATCTCGTGTCTTCTGCGCTGCAAAAGCAAAAATCAGTGGGGGTCAAGGACGAATACTTACAAGTGGTGCGACGAGGAATGCGGGCGGCCGCAGAAGATGGTACCGCAGCAGCAATCAATGTTCCGGGTATACAGATTGCAGGAAAAACGGGAACAGCGCAGCTCGGAAGAAATAATGAATTCATGAATTCCTGGGTAGTTGGTTTCTGGCCTGCAAATGACCCTCAATTTGCATACGCAGTAGTGCTTGAAAAAGCTCCTGCGGGAACATTGCAAGGTGCCGCACCGGCAATGCGCAGTTTCTTTGAGTGGATCGTGAGAGAGCAGTCCGAATACGCAAAAGGAGGTTATCCTGTGGAGGTCGAATAGCTATTTTCATTTGGAATTTCCTCGCGTATAATAGCGCCATCATGAATCAAGAATCTGATAATTTCCTAACAAAAGAAAAGTTTGATGAGTTTACCAAAGAATTGGATCATCTAAAGACAACGCGCCGTCGTGAGATTGCAGAACAGCTCGAGTACGCACGTTCTTTGGGCGATCTCTCCGAAAATGCCGAGTATCAGGAAGCTCGAGAAATTCAAGGCGCAACTGAGGGGCGCATTAAGCAACTCGAAGGGATGCTTGCACATGCACAAGTAATTGAGGGAGGTAAGCAGAGTGAGATAAGTATCGGATCGAAAGTGAGCATTATAAAAGTGGGAGAGAAGGAAGAGCGAGAGTATGAAATTGTTGGCTCAGCGGAAGCAAATATGCGTGACCGAAAAATTTCTCATATGTCACCGCTTGGTACTGCAATGATGGCAAAGAAAAAAGGAGAGACATTTGAGTTCGAAACACCAAATGGCATCGCCAAGTACAAAGTGGTGAAGATTTCGTAAGTTTGAGGTACAATTTGCTCAATGTTCTGGGCGGATAAGATACGAAAAGATATACAAACCACGCTTACCAAAAAGACGGAACCTTTCGTGGTGCGCGATGAAAAAACTGCCAGTGGCCGCGTTCATGTAGGTTCTCTTCGTGGGGTGGCAATTCATGATGAAATTGCACAATTACTGTCCCAAGACGGCACTCCTGCCATTTTCCTGTATGAGATTAACGACATTGATCCCATGGATGATATTCCAAGTTATTTGGATGAGAGAGAGTATGCGCAACACTTGGGGAAGCCATTAAAAGATGTGCCCGCACCAGATGGAAAGAGTAAGAATTTTGCCGAACAATACGCACATGAGTTTATGAATGTCATCAAGGCATCCGGCTTTACTCCCGAGTATTATCGCGCGAGCGAGTTGTATACTCGGGGAGATATGAACGACGTAATACTCACCGCGCTTGATAGAGCGGATCGAATACGAACGATTTATAAAGAAGTTTCCGGATCTGAAAAACCAGAAGGATGGCTTCCTATACACATGATCTGCGAGAAGTGCGGAAAAGTACTCACCACTAAAACACTAGGATGGGACGGAAACGAAGTACAGTATCAGTGCATGAAAGAAGGGGGAGCCGGTGGTTCTCGTGGTTGTGGGTACGAAGGGTCTAATAGTCCTTTCAATGGCAACGCTACATTTCCTTGGAAAGTCGAGTGGGCAGCAAAATGGGCGGTTGTGGGGGTTGATATCGAAGGTGCCGGAAAAGATCATTCTACAAAAGGAGGTGCACGAGATGTGAGTAATCACATAGCTCGTGAAATTTTTGGCTATGAACCGCCGTATGATATACCGTATGAATTCTTTTTGGTGGGAGGAGCCAAGATGTCGAGCTCAAAGGGAGCCGGTGATTTGGCGAGTGATGTGGCTGCATTGCTCCCCGTCACTATATTGAGAGTGGCCTTGCTCGGGACACGGCCCATGCGTGCCATTAATTTTGATGTACGTGGGACGACAATTCCAGCACTCTTTGATCGCTATGATGAAATAGCTGAGAAGTATTGGAGCGGTGCCGGAGATGATGACGCTCGTTTATTTGAACGCGTACATCACTCAAAAGTTCCTGAAAAATACTATCGAATGCGATTTTCCCAAGTCGCATTCTTAAGCCAAATGCCACACATTGATGTGTTTGCGGTGGCAGCTGAGGAACATGGTATGGAGCTGTCTGAGATGGAAAAAGCAGCGTTGGAAGAGCGAGTGCAGTATGCACAATTGTGGCTCAATGAGTATGCACCGGAGCGGTACGTTTTTAAACTTCAGAGCGGAGAAATCAGTATCGATTTGAGTGATGCACAAAAAAGAGCGCTGACAATGATAGTGGAGTATTTGCAAGAAAATAAGCAGTATACCGGAGAGGAGTTTCATAAACAGCTCCATGCAATCAAAACAGAAACAGCAATAGAGCCAAAAGAATTTTTCTCCGCACTGTATCAGATTTTTCTCGGTAGAGATTCAGGTCCTCAAGCCGGTTGGTTTTTGAGCGTCTTACCCCAGGAGTATGTACTCGAGAGACTGCAACATGCCCTGCGATAATCTGCCAGTAATTGAGTGAGACATACAGAAAACATTCCTGGTTTACACCAGGAATGTTTCGTGTGGATAAATACAAGAAAGTGGGTCAAGGTGTAGTAAAATAACTATTGAGTGGGAGAGAGTGGGAAATCAATAGCATATGCTTCTTGGAGAATATACACACACATTAGACGAGAAAAAGAGACTTACCTTGCCAAAGAAATTTAAGCATGTGCTTGGAAAGAAGTTGGTCGTCACACGAGGACTTGATAATTGTCTCTTTGTTTATGCGGAAAAAGAGTGGGCAGACATTGCAGCTAAACTTCGAGAATTGAGTTTTGCCCAAGCCGATACTCGTGGATTCAACCGATTCATGTTCTCTGGAGCTGCAGAAGTGGCAGTTGATAGTGCTGGTCGCATCTTGCTTCCAGAGCATCTCAAAAAATTTGCAGCGCTTCAGTCGAAAGTAATTTTGGCAGGAGTGGCAGATAGGGTCGAAATCTGGGATGAAAAACGATGGGCAGCGTATCAGGATCGCATTGAACGACAGGGAGACGCCATGGCAGAGAAATTAGGCGAAATAGGAGTTTTATAAGTTAATTAGGACGTTTGACTCGTTGTTTACATCGAGTTGCTGGAGGATTTTCCATAGTCATGCGCACTCAACATTATGCAATCCTCCAGCGGCTCGACGTCGACAACACACACCCGACATGTTCCAGTTCTTTTACAAGAAGTACTCAAGGTGCTGAATATACAGAAAGATGACACCGTGCTCGATGGCACATTGGGAGGGGGTGGTCACGCACACACATTCGCTCATCGCCTTACCGCAAAAGGAAAACTCATTGGTTTTGATGTGGATTCCGCAGCGGTCGAGCGAACTCGCAAAAAACTAAAAGGAGTATCTCCTACGGTAGTGCTTATCCACGACACTTTCCGAAATGTGAAGTCACAACTTGCTGATCTCAATACAAAAGTGGACGTTGCTTTTTTTGACCTTGGTTGGAGTAGTGATCAACTGGAAGTCTCTGGTCGTGGTTTTAGTTTCGATAGAGACGAACCCCTTACCATGACACTTCGCGATGACATTAACGATAGTACACTCACTGCGGCAGAAATTGTGAATACGTGGGATGAGGAACATATCGCTGACATTATTTATGGCTGGGGAGAAGAGAGAGCATCTCGCAAAATTGCTCGGGCCATTATTGAAGCGAGAAAGAATCGGGAGATCAGTACAACGGGAGAACTTGTTGATATCATCACGAGCGTTCTACCGCGGAAAGGCAAACGAAATCCTGCAACGAAAACCTTTCAAGCACTTCGTATTGCAGTGAATGATGAATTGGGCGCATTGCAGGATATCCTATCAGTGCTTCCTGATATTACTCACAATGGTGCACGTGTTGCCTTTCTCACTTTTCACAGTCTTGAAGACAAACTCGTTAAGGATGCATTTCGTGCTTGGGAGCGCGAAGGCAAGGGGAGACGAATTATCAAAAAACCACTATCAGCTACCGCTGTCGAAGTTGGGCACAATCCGCGCTCAAGGAGCGCAAAACTTCGAGCATTTACATTCACACACTATGCAAACAACACAAAATAGGAATTACATGCACATCACCGCACTGGCTCTGCGCAGTGCCGAGCAGAAAGTAACCGGTCTCCTTTTTGGACTCGTTGTGGTATTGATCGCATCATACATCTACTTTCTCGCAAGTGCGGTCGTCTTTGCTGTTGAACGCAAAGAGGTTCAGGATATGTCAGCGCGAGTGAATTCGCGCATTGCAACTTTGGAAGTGGCATATTTACAGAGCAAGGCGGCAATTACCGAAGAAAAAGCGCGTGATTTGGGATTTGTCACCGTCGCTCATAAGCGCTTTGTGGAACGAGCTCGCTATCTCGGTCAAGCAAATGCACAATAGAAAGAATGTCCGCAACAAAGAATCGTCAACATTTTACACTACGCATTCGCGTCATTTTGGGCGTCATTTTCTTTGTCGCCCTTATCCTCGTTGTTCGACTATATTTCTTGCAGATTGTGCATGGGGCGGAGTACAGAGCAAGAGCAACGGATCAATATATGCGCGCATCAAACAGTTTCTATGATCGCGGAGGCATTTTCTTTAAGGATAAGGAGGGAAGAGAGATAAGTGGAGCAACAATCAAAACAGGATACATACTCGCATTAAAACCATCTGAGATTGAAAATCCAGAGAAGGTATACTTGATGGTGGAGGAGTATATCACCATCGATAAGGATACTTTTATGAAGCGCGCAACCAAGAAAGGTGATCCACATGAGGAGATTGCAACTCAGTTGGATGAGCGAACTGCAGAAAGTATTAGAAAGAAAAAAATTCCGGGGGTGCTATTGATACCTGAACGATGGCGCTACTACCCGGGGAACACACTCGCAGCACATACGGTTGGATTTGTCGCCTACGATGGAGAACAAAAAAATGGACGTTATGGATTGGAACGATATTATGAAGATGTACTCAGTAGAGGCGAGAGTAATTTATACGTGAATTTCTTCGCCGAACTGTTCGCAAACGTTCGAGATGTGGTATTTGTTCCGGTGCGGAAGCAGGAGGGAAGCATTGTGACCACAATTGAACCTTCTGTACAACTGTTCTTAGAAGACACACTGGATGAATTACAAGACAAGTGGGATTCAAAATTCACCGCAGGCATCATTATGGATCCACAGACAGGAGCAATACAAGCGATGGCGGTATCACCCACGTTTGATCTCAATCTCTTCAGTCAGGCGGAAAGTTGGCAGTATGCAAACCCATTGGTGGAGAGGGTGTATGAAATGGGATCGATTGTAAAACCACTGACAATGGCAGCAGGACTTGATTCAGGAGCCGTTGATGTTGCGAGTACATATATTGACGAAGGTTCTCTCACTCTTGATACCTACACCATATCCAATTACGACGGCAAGGCGCGCGGTGTAGTGTCAATGCAGGAAATTTTGTCACAGTCACTTAACACGGGAGTTGCCTACATTGTGTCAAAGATGGGAAAAGATACCTTCAGAAGGTATTTCTATCGATTCGGTATTCATGAAGAGACGGGAATAGATTTGCCAAATGAGGCTCGCAATTTAACGGAAAATCTCAATTCACCCCGTGATATTGAGTATGCTACTGCAAGTTTTGGTCAAGGGATTGCACTGACACCGATAACAACGGTTCGTGCTCTGGCAATGTTACCGGACGGATTTGCAGAGCAGCCGCATGTGGTTTCTTCCATTCGTTCAAAAAACGGACTGACGTACGCCATTGACTATTCTGATGTACGGGAGCAGGTGCTCGATCCAGAAACTGCGGAGAATGTGACGCGCATGTTGGTGACCGTATTTGATGAAGCACTCTTAGGTGGCAGTGTAAAGAAGGAACGATACAGTATCGCCGCTAAAACAGGAACTGCACAAATAGCTTCACCCGACGGCGGCTACTATGATGATCGATACCTCCATTCATTCTTTGGTTATTTCCCCGCATACGATGCGAAATACTTGATATTTCTCATGAACGTTGAACCAGTGGGTGCGCAGTATGCGTCACAGACATTAACTGATCCGTTTGTGAACATTACCGATTTTCTTATCAATTACTACAATATTCCACCAGACCGCTAAAAATGGTGCATTTGTTGAAATAAGGCATATAATGGGTATATGATAAAAGCGTTATGCAAAAGCGTGGTGGTTGGCATACTCACTGTAGAAGCTCAGCTCATTCTGTGGAAATACAAACCCAGCATTATTGCGGTAACCGGAAGTGTTGGTAAAACCAGTACCAAAGATGCCATCTATGCCGGATTGAGAGATTCGCTCTTTATACGGAAAAGCCAGAAGAGCTTTAACAGTGAGATCGGCATTCCGCTAACCATCATAGGATGTGAGACAGGTTGGAGCAATCCGCTCAAATGGTTCAAGAATATTCTTTCAGGGCTTGCGGTTATTGTGTTGCCGAATCACTATCCAAAGTGGCTCATTTTGGAAATTGGGGCCGATGCACCGGGTGATATCGAAAAAGTCACTCGATGGATCAAGCCGGATGTTACAGTTATCACCTCTCTTCCGGATGTTCCCGTGCATGTTGAGGCCTTCTCCAGTCCAAAAGAAGTTATTCGGGAAAAATTGTTTCTTGCCAAGGCGCTTAAGAAAAATGGAACGCTTGTGATGAATGGTGATGATAAGAATGTACTTGCAGAGAAGGAAAAATTTTCAGACGAATATGTCCTACTCTACGGAATGGAGCCGCACAATGATGTTGCAGCATCAGGCACTTCAATCAGCTATGATGGCACGGGAAAACCCGTCGGAATGCGCTTCAGTGTTGATGAGAAGGGTTCAAGTATGCCTATTCGGATTTTTGGTCGCTTGGGGCAACAGCAAGTGTATCCCATTGTGGCCACATTTGCCGTTGCACGAGCACTTGAGATTGCTCCATTGACAGTGGCCAAATCTCTCGCGAGTGAGCAGGGTTCGCCGGGACGTATGCGCATCTTACACGGATACAATAATACGACTATCATTGATGATTCGTACAACTCATCTCCAACGGCACTCAGAGCTGCACTGGCGACACTTAAGAAAGTGGAAACTTCGGGGCGGAAGATAGCGATTTTGGGTGACATGCTCGAACTCGGATCAATGAGTGATACTGCGCACAAAAAAGCTGGGGTGCAAGCAGCGGGTGTGGTGGATGAGTTGATACTCGTGGGAGAGCACATTAATCTTTTGGCTGCAGCAGCACACAAAGCTGGTTTTGAAAAGGATAACACTCATATATATGAAGTGGGGAAATCGCAAGAAGCCGGTCGTTTTGTTCGAGGAATCTTACAACCACATGATGTGGTTCTCGGAAAGGGTTCGCAAACAGGCATTCGTATAGAGCGTTCGATTAAGGAAATATTACGAGATCCAATGGAGGCAAAAAGATTATTGGTCCGACAAGATGATGAGTGGAAAATGAGGAAATAGTTGCATATAGAAGCGATGTGGAGTATATTACTTCTGTAGGGTGCCCCGCGGCAGACCGGAAGGCACCCACCCGCGTGAAGAGTTGGAGTCACCCCAAGAACTTCCGTCCCAAACCCTTCACGCGGGTTTTTTTCTGGAAGAAATATGAGAAATGTGTAGAATATCATGTACCAAGGTCCCATCGTCTAACGGTTAGGACACCAGGTTTTCATCCTGGAAATCGGGGTTCAATTCCCCGTGGGATCACAAACCAATTTTCCATACGTAATTCAAGAGTCACACAAGAACAAACCCCATCACAGGACGGGGTTTGTTGAAAGCAGTTTATCGCGGAACGACCGTGACAACTACCTCTGGTTGCCATGCATTCTCCATTTGCTCCATGGTGGTGAGTGCCAAGTAGCTCTCGATGCCAAATATCGATAGATATAAGCCATTCCCCATACTCACCGCCGCATGGAGAAAATAACCTCCACGATTAAGCAAAAAAATCACATCTCCATTAGTCGGTTTTCGATCCACCGGCGTCCAGTAGTCAGACACATTTCTCCTATTATGCTTCGGAAGGGAATGAATTGTTCTGACGAGTTCATAGCAGCCGAATTGGCTGGTGAAAATGCGATGATGCTTTTTGAGAAAATGCAACACCGCCGCTTCCACTTTTCGAGTCATATTCAGCTTAATGGACGTGTCACCAACGGATACCCAAAGTTCCACTTCTGAGAGATGCTTTTCGACAGAATAATCCGCCAATAGAACGGGCTTGCCACAATTGACAACATACATCGTGTAGATATCTATTGAGCAACGCTGATCGAATGAAATATGGATCGGCACTGCATCGGCTAGCAAGGTAAGCTTCATTTTTTCACCCCCTCCTAAAACAACAGCTCAGCGCACTATAACACGATACTACTATGGACAGTAGCGAAATAGATATCATCCACTGGCTGGAAAAACTACAGTCTGTGCCGAAGGGGGGAATCGAACCCCCACTCCCGAAGGAACGCGATTTTGAGTCGCGCGCGTCTACCAATTCCGCCACCTCGGCATGCGATGGACGCATTGTACATGATTTTGTCATGAATGCATGTTACACGCAGTATATTTCCACTTTTGCACACAAAGTTACCATAGACACTGTGGTATACTATCGCGCATGGCATCAGAATTCTATGACAATGCGGTATTTTGGATCGAGGTGAATCGCATTCAACCAAACCCCTTTCAACCTCGAAGGGAATTTGACCAGGAGGCTTTGGAAAGTTTGGCTGATTCAATTCGACAGTATGGAGTGCTACAACCACTGGTAGTCACCCGCAAAGAATTTGAAAGAGGTGACGGTGGTATTTCAGTGGAATATGAGCTTGTGGCAGGAGAACGACGCTTGCGCGCTTCTAAATTGGCACAACTAACGCAAGTACCGGTCCTTATCCGAAGTTCGGAAGATTCGGATAAGATGAAGCTTGAGATTGCCATTATCGAAAACTTACAACGTGAGGATTTAAACCCTATTGATCGAGCACTTGCATTTAAGCAGCTTGCGGATAATTTTAACTTAAAGCATATTGAAATTGCTAAAAAAGTGGGAAAGAGTAGAGAGTATGTATCGAATTCTTTACGATTATTGGCACTGCCAAGTGATATTCAATCAGCAGTGATCGCCGGACATATTACCGAAGGCCATACACGTCCGATTCTTATGCTCTCGGATCGCAAACAGCAACAAGACGATTTGTTTAACGAGATTATTGCAAAAAAATTGACCGTTCGGGAAGCTGAGCGCATTGCTCGTGGAATTGCAGTTGAGAGAGCTCGCAAACAAGATCTTTCACCAGAACTTGCGACACTTGAACGCGCTTTAACAGAAAAACTCGGTACGCGTGTGCAAATTGACCCGAGAGAAAACGGAGGGAAAGTACACATTGATTTCTTTAGTCAGGAAGATATCCAAACACTTCTCTCAAGAATAGGGGGTGTGACAACATCAGAGAAGCATTCGGCGGAGGAGAAGGAAGTAATAGCATCAGCAACTGAACCGGTTCCGTCACCATTGCTGCAGTTTACGTCTGATGCGGAAGTAGTGGAACCTCCGGAAAAAATTGAGGAGACCATTCCTGAAGAGGAAGAAGAAGATTTGTACTCTCTTAAAAACTTCGTCGTTTAAGCAGTGTCTTTTTGCAGATATGAGCGGATGTGACGTTTGGCAAGAGTTGTTTTTGCTAAGTCGAGCCACTTCTGAGTGGGGTGTGATTTTTGGTTTGTCATAATTTCCACAATATCACCATTGTGTAAATGTGTATCAAGGGAAGCCATTTTTCCGTTAACTTTGGCACCTCCCATGTGGTTCCCTATATCAGAATGAATGGCATAGGCAAAATCTATCGGACTGGAATCTACGGGCAGGTCGATAACATCACCACGGGGAGTATACACAAATACACGGTGACTAAAGAAATCACTTTTCATATCTTGCAGGAATACATGAGGATCTTCAGAACCGACTTGCTTTGGGTCGGATATGTGTTTAATCCATTCCGGAGTCTCTTCGTTTGTATAGGTATGTCTAGTTTCTCCGGTGGAGGTACGTCCTTGTCCTTCCATCCATATGCGAACGGGTATGAATTGACGAATCCAACTTACTGCACCGGTGGAATGTTTTTGCACTTGCGCTTTATATGAAAAATGAGATGCGATACCAAGCTGTGCTTCTTTATGCATCTCTCTTGTTCGAATTTGAATTTCAATACTATCACCTTCTCCGGTGTGCACATTGGTATGGATACTTTTATACCCATTTGGCTTTGGCGACGCAATGTAGTCTTTTAATCGTCCGTATAGCGGTCTCCATTCACCGTGCACAATACCCAATACGGTATAGCAATCGGTTATTGAATCAACGATGATGCGAAGTGCCCAAATATCATATATTTTGCTCGGATCCCAATCTTTCCTTTCTAACTTTCTGTACAAACTGTAGAGCCCTTTCACACGATTCTTTGTTTTAAAATTTTTGACACCGTACTCAGCAATTTTCCTTCGGACATTGTTGTGAATGTGCTCCAGTCGACGCAAATCATCGCCGCCTTCATCCTTAAATATTGCAAGCACACGTTCGTATGCCTCTGGGTATGCATATGGAAATACCGCGTCCTCCAATTCACGCTTCATCAACCCCATACCGAGTCGATCAGCGATGGGAGCATATATTTCAAGTGTCTCATGAGCAATACGTTCTCTCTTCTCTTGGTTCGGTACATGTTCCAATGTTCTCGCATTATGCAATCGATCGGCAAGTTTAATGAGCATTACACGAACGTCTTGGGAAGTTGCGGCGAACAATTTACGTAAACTTTCAGTGTGCCGCTGCATACCGTGGTAGCGCACATGGCCAAGTTTGGTAACACCCTGTACAAGTTCACAAACGTCAACACTGAGTTGCTCGGTAATTTCTTCTTCCGTAACAGAAGTGTCCTCAAGTGTGTCGTGGAGCAACCCTGCTGCAACGATTGTTGGTCCCATACCAATTTTTGCCAGATACTCCGCAGTGGCAACAAGATGATTGAGATAGGGTTCTCCCGAATACCGCTTTTGTCCCCGATGTGCGCGACGTGCCAGCTCGTATGCACTGCTTACAAACTGTACATCATGTTTATCCTTCAACTCCATCAGTCCAAGTATTTTTTGCAAGGCAGCCGGAGGTGATTTGGTTGTTGAGCCGAGTATAGCCATGTATGTATGGTACGGTATACACTCGTTTTTTCAAAATAATTGTACTATTTCAGCTTGTGTGGGTTATGGTTGGGGCAACTCTTATCACTACATCGCTCAGGTATTGTCTTAGTCCCCTCCATCATAAGTTTGTTGCACAGTGGACAGTGCGCTCCAGTGGGCTTTGCCTTTATCGCCAGTTTGCATTCCGGGTAATGGGAACAACTGTAGAAGGTTCCAAAACGTCCATGTCGTTCGATAAGTTCTCCATCCTTGCATTCAGTACACGCAACCCCGGTTGAATTCAAAGTAGTATCTTGCTTGATATATTTGCACTTCGGATAGCGATCACAGGAGATAAACATACCAAACCGTCCTTCGCGCTCCACCAGTTTTCCCGGTACCTGTTTGCTTCTTGCAGACGGCGTACCGCACTCAGGACAGGGTTCCCCAATCTCCTTTGGAGGTTCGATGATAGCACCATCTTCCTTTCGTGCTCCATGACAGTCAGGAAATTTTGCACAACTCATAAACTTTCCATGCTTGGCCAATTTGTATACCATATCGGCGCCACATTCAGGACAGGTAAATTCTTCCGGTGCTGGTCCGAGATTAGTTAACTTCGGCACGTGCTCTTTTGATGCCACCTCTTTGGAGAATGGGGTGTAAAAATCTGAAAGAGTTTTCGCATACCCACGTGTACCCGTAGCAATCTCATCAAGCTCATCTTCCATTTCAGCAGTAAAGGTATCACTTACATAGCGTGCAAAGTGTTTTTCCAAAAATGAACTAACCACATCCCCAGTGTCGGTTGGGATGAGGGTACGTCCCTCTTTGGTTACATAACCGCGATCAGCAAGTGTCCGCATAATAGCGGCATATGTACTTGGTCGTCCAATACCACGTTTCTCGAGTTCCTTAATCAAACGCGCTTCTGTATATCGTGGTGGCGGTTGTGTTTCCTTTCCTTCGGCATTGATTGCAATCAATGAAAGCGCATCCCCTTTTTGCACGGGTGGCAATTCAACATCTTCCCCGCGAGCTGTGGGGTCAGCCCGAAGCCACCCCTCTCTCACCACACGTGATCCGGTTACGGTAAAATCAGGAATACCAGATACATGCGCGGTAATTTTTGTGCGTGCTATCTCGGCTTCAATCATCTGGCTGGCCACCGTGCGAGCCCAAATAAGGGAATATAATCGTTTCTGTTCTTCGGTGCGACCTGCTGTTGTTTTACGTACATCTGCCGGACGCACTGCTTCATGTGCTTCTTGGGCAGATTTTGATTGAGTCGCATATTGCTTCGTATGGAGATGATCTTTTCCGTATGTGTCTGTAATGACATCTGCAATGTTCTCACGAGCTTGTGATGAAAGGGATGTGCTATCGGTACGCATATACGTAATGAGTCCTGCTTCGTACAGTTTCTGTGCAATACCCATTGTGCGCGAAGGTGCATATCCCAAACGTGAACTCGCCGCTTGCTGTAGTGTTGAAGTGGTAAATGGAGCTCGTGGAGCTCTTTTTGCCGCGCTCTCCTTAATTTCCTTTACCTTCCAAGATTCACGTTCGGCAATTGTGACGATTGCATGCGCCGCCTCGTGCGTCTTTGGTTCCTCAATACAGGAGAATGTAATGTCATGCCCGGCAGCTGTTTTCGTATCAGCAGTTATCACCCAGAATGCCTCCGGTGTAAATGCACGTATTTCACGTTCCCGTTCCATTAGGATACGAAGCGCGGGGGACTGTACGCGTCCTGCAGAAAGCCCATAGCGCACCTTTTTCCAAATCAGCCCCGAGAGATCGTAACCAACAAGTCGGTCAAGTACCCGGCGAGCTTCCTGTGCCTCACGCAGATTCGTATCTATCGTGCGTGGATTTTCAAGAGCAGCTCGAATCGCATCTTTGGTAATTTCGTTAAAAACAATTCGCTTTGGATTGTGAAGCCCCAAGACTTGTTCTAAATGCCAAGCGATTGCTTCACCTTCTCGGTCAGGGTCAGTTGCAAGAATCACTTCCTCTGCCTTTTTTGAAATCTTTTTGAGTTCAGAAATCACATCGTGCTTTGCAGGAGAAATTTCGTAATGAGGGGTGAAACCTTTATCAACGGCGATTGCCTCCTTGTTGCTCTTGGGTAAATCACGCACATGACCGACACTTGCGCGCACGGTAAAACCCTCTCCGAGATACTTCTCGATGGTCTTGGCTTTTGCCGGGCTTTCCACGATCACAAGCTTCATAGCGAGCAGCGTTACATGACTTTGCAAAAAATGCAAAATTATTGCACGTATAGCTTCCCCAAACGCTCCTTGATAATTCCATCAAGTTCGAGTTTTGAAAGCAGTGTTTCCGCCTCAGATATCGACATCGACAGCGCTTCAATAACCTCCTCTCGCGGTGTTGGTGTAGCGAGTATGGTCACGATTTCCCTCTCTGGAGGAGAGAGGGTTCGCTGAGGGTGCTGCGATGTCTTCATCAGATCGAAATGGTCAAGAATATCTTCCGGTGTGGTAACGGGAATAGCACCAAGTTTGAGGAATTGATGTGCACCTCTTGAAGATTTTGCGAAGATGGATGCGGGAACTACGAACAGGTCACGATTGTACTCGCTGGCTAAACGAGCGGTAATGAGTGTCCCTGATTGCTCAGCTGCTTCAATTATAAGTACTGCATCCGCCAATCCGGCAATGAGTCGATTTCGCTTTGGAAACGTCCATTTAGTAGCGGTTTGCGTGGGGGAAAATTCATTTAACAAACAACCGCCTTCGGCAAGGATGCGTTCTGCAAGGTTCACGTTTGTCTTTGGGTAGAGTACGCTATGTGCAATTCCAGAGCCGGGAACGGACACGGTACACAGACCGTACTCAAGAGCTGCTTCGTGCGCGAGTGCATCAATTCCAAGCGCAAGACCGGAAATAATACATATGGGATGTCCTTTGAGACCACTGACAAGATACTGCACAACATCTGCACCGTATGCGCTGCACTTACGAGATCCCACAATGGCGAGCTTTTTAACAGAGGGGTCAAAGAGCACGTCAGCATGTCCTCGAACGTAGAGCGTCTTTGGTGGGTCAGCGATCTCCTTTAGCGGTAAAGGGAAATCCTCGTATGTGATTTGATGTATGTCCTGCTCCATAGTACGATTTCATCATAACAAAAAGATATGTTGGATATTAAATTCATTCGGGATAATAAAGAGGTTGTAGCGGCAGGTGCGAAAAAGAAGCACGTGCAAATTGACCTCGATCGGCTCATCACACTCGATGATAGGCGAAAGGAAATACTCCTCGGCGTGGAGGAAAAGCGGGCCAAGCAAAACGAGGTAACAAAGAGTATTGCAGCAGCACAAGATGACGTGAAGCGGAATGAAATGATTCTCAGCATGCAGACGCTCAAAACCGCTTTGCAAAAAGAAGAAGATGAGCTCAAGGAAGTAATGACCGAATGGCAAACCCTCATGTTGCAAGTGCCAAATGTTCCGGACATGTCGGTTCCTGAAGGAGTTGACGATGAGGACAATCAAGAAATTAAAGTGTGGGGCGAGAAAACAACCTTTGATTTTGAACCAAAAAGTCACATCGATATCATGACCGAATTGGACATGGTTGATTTTGAGAGAGGGGTAAAGGTCTCCGGATTCAGAGGATATTTTCTTAAAAATCAAGGAGCTTTGTTGAGTTATGCGATATGGAATTACGCAATGGATTTCTTCATGGAAAAAGGATTCGATCCGATGATTGTTCCTTCGATAGTGCGAAAGAGTAATCTATACGGAACCGGACATCTTCCAAACGATGCTGATGATGTGTATCACACACAAGATGGTGACTATCTTGCAGGCACCGCAGAGATTGGAACCATGGGATATCATTCAGACGAGGTGCTTGATAAGGCACAGTTGCCGATTAAATACCTTTCTTTCTCACCATGTTTTAGACGGGAGGCGGGAAGTCACGGTAAGGACACCAAGGGTTTGATTCGCGTACACGAATTCTATAAGGTGGAACAAGTTATTTTATGCGAGGCCTCACATGAAGAGTCAGTGAAATGGCACGATTGGTTGAACAAAAATACTGAAGAATTTATCGAATCACTCGGTATTCCATACCATACCGTCGCAAACTGCGGGGGAGATTTGGGACAGGGGCAAGTAAAGAAATACGATATCGAATTATGGGTTCCTATGGAAAAAAAGTATCGTGAAATCAGTTCCGCATCATACTTCCATGATTTTCAAACGAGACGATTCAACATTCGGTATAAAGACGAAGAAGGAAAGATGCGCTACGTGCATTCTCTAAACTGCACCGCGATTCCAACACCACGAATTTTGGTTTCTTTGATTGAAAACTATCAGCGCGCAGATGGATCGGTCGCTATTCCCGAAGCACTGCAACCATACCTGCGAGGAAAAACTGAAATAACCAAAAAACGATAAAGGTATGTGGCGTACACGTCACTCTCGACGGAAGAGAACGATAAAGCGTCTTCATCGCGGAAAGATTCCGCCATCTCACCTTCTGCAGAAACGGAGACGAAGGCGGCTTCTCTATGGAGCATTCGTCTGCTCATTAGTAGTTGGAGCACTTGGAGCACTGAGTTGGCTTTCATTTCATCCAAATACATCAGTTCGTGCTATATCGATTATCGGCAACGAGGTACTCAAAACAAAAATGCTTGAGGCACATCTGTGGCGATTGACAGAGCGCCCGTACGCATTGCTGTTTTCAAGAAATAATCTTCTGCTGTATCCAAAAAACGCTCTTGAGAAAAATCTACTGCAGGCATTTCCAAATATACGTGCAGTCAAAATACGTACAAAACTCACTACCGGAATGGTGGAAGTATTAATTACTGAGCGAGTACCGTTTGGTGTGTGGTGCCAGGAAACTCTCGATTGCTACAAGGTGGATGCAGAGGGCTTTCTTTTTGAGAAGGTGATTCCATCGCGCGATCAACGACTATTCTTTGGCGGTGTGGAAGGCGTTTTGGAAACCCCGTTGCGAGAATTTGTCAACAAAAAGTATTTTAAGAAAATGAACACAATACTAACAGACTTATCCGCCATGGAATTAACAGCTACTACAATTACGTTTGAAAATTCCGATGCAACGTTGCGCATACAGGAAGGGAATTGGAATCTTCGCATCGCACTTGATAAAGATACCGGAGCACAGATTTTCAATTTATCCGCGATACTCGAAGAGAATAATTTGAAAGCAGTTCTCACTGAATTGGCATATATTGATATGCGTTTCGGAGAGAGGGTGTACTACACCATGAAAGATGGTACCGTAGCACAATGAATTTTTGGAAAACGTTACCGAAACCTTTCTTTGTGCTTGCACCGATGGAAGATGTTACTGATGCCGCATTTCGTGCAATTATCGCCAAAAAGAGCAAGGCACACGGTGGCACGTACGTGACGTTCACCGAGTTTATTTCAGCTGATGGACTGGTGTACGCTAATGAGCGGGGGCAGGAGAAATTAAGAGCAAAGCTTCGCTTTACCGAGCGAGAGCGTCCCATTGTCGCTCAATTATTCACTGCAACTCCCAAGCATATGGAATACGCTGCTGCGATAGTGCGTGCACATGGTTTTGATGGGGTGGATATAAATATGGGATGTCCCGATCGTGCGGTTGAAAAGCAAGGTGCGGGTTCAGCACTTATCAGAAATCCCAAACTTGCGGTGGAACTCATACAGGCAGCGAAGCGAGGAGCCGGAGAGTTGCCGGTATCGGTTAAGACTCGTATTGGGTATCATGAAAATGAATTGAAAACATGGCTTCCCGCGCTACTCACAGCTGCACCTGCCGCTATTACGATACATGCACGTACACGGAAGGAAATGAGTAAAGTTCCGGCACAGTGGGAAGCGATACAAGAGGCGGTTGCCATACGTGATGCACTGGGAAGCGATACAATGATTATCGGAAATGGTGACGTTACGGGAATCGCACACGCAAAGGAACGAGCACAGGAATCTGGCGCAGATGGCGTTATGATCGGAAGGGGGATATACGGGAATCCGTGGAATATGAGTGACTACACGCCAACAAAGGAAGAGAAAATGAATGCACTCATTGCACACACAAACTTATTCGAGAAAGAATTTACCGGTATTAAAAGTTTTGCAACGATGAAGAAGCACTTTGCCAGCTATGTTGAGGGATTTGCCGGTGCAAAAGAGTTGCGTGGTACATTAATGAAGTGCACCAACGCAAACCAAGTCGAAGCAGTATTGCAAAACGGCACATAGGACAAAAACCGCTTCCATCACTTTCTGATATACTATACAGTGATGAATAACATTGCACTATACAGAAAATATCGACCACAGACATTTAAAGAGGTTGTGGGTCAAGAGCACGTTGTCGGTGTTTTGAAAAAATCTATTTCAGATGGCAATATGGCGCACGCATACTTGTTTGCAGGAGGACGTGGCACCGGTAAAACATCAGTTGCTCGTATACTTGCAAAAGAGATCGGTACGACTGAGAAAGATCTGTATGAAATGGATGCAGCGTCGAATCGAAAGATTGATGATTTTAGAGAGCTCAATGAATCGGTGCATACACTACCTTTTGATTCAAAATATAAGGTGTACATAATCGATGAGGTACACATGCTCACCAAAGATGCGTTTAATGCCTTTTTGAAAACACTAGAAGAACCACCACAGCATGTTGTTTTCGTGCTTGCAACAACGGAAATTGATAAATTGCCCGAGACCATTGTTTCTCGATGCCAGTCCTATACGTTTCAGAAACCCACACGTTCAACACTTGCCGCTGCAGTTTCGAGAATAGCGAAGAAGGAGCATGTGATGCTTGCAAAAGATGCGGCGGAACTAATTGCGATTTTGGCAGAAGGGTCATTTCGGGATGCGTTTGGCGTACTTCAGAAGGTAATTTCATATTCGCGTGATGCGAATATTACCAGGAGTGAAGTTGAATCAGTCACAGGAGCACCACGTGGAGAATTGATACATGCGCTCGTGCAAGCAATTGCCGATGGAAAAATTGATGCTGCACTTGCTGCGGTGGCTGAGGCACATAAGGCCAATGTCGATTTTGTAGTGTTTCAAAAGCTACTCTTGGACCGAGTTCGTGCGATACTGCTTTTGAAGAATGCGCCTTCGGCGGAGAAATTTTTAGCAGAACAGTTTAGCGGTGATGATTTTACACGCCTTCAAAAACTTGCACACGCAAAAACATCAAAAATCAACGCCCGTGTCCTCGATGCGCTTCTCACGGCCTATGCACAAACACCACATGCCTATATTCGACAACTACCGTTGGAAATCGCACTAATGGAGTCTCTTGCGTAATATGGATACCGTGAAGCACATATACCTCGTTCGTCATGGCGAGAGTCGGTCCAACCTCACTCATGTTGCGGGTGATCGAAGAACACCACTCACCAAGCGCGGTGAGGAGCAAGCCGATCTTTTGGCCGAGCGATTTACGAACATTCCCATTGAAGTGGTGTTAAGTAGTGATTTTGTACGTGCACATGACACCGCGCGTACCATCACCGAAACGTGTAATGTTCCACTGGAAGTTGTCCCCATGGCCGGTGAGCGCGAGGTTCCGGAAGGACTAAAAAAATTACACAAGAGCGATCCGAAAGCAAAGAAACTCATGAGAAATTTCTACTATGAATGGATGCATGAATCAAATACCGAGTCAGGAGAGCATTTTGATAGTGTACGACGGAGAGTATACGAGTTAACTACATTGTTGGAATCACGACCGGAACAGCATATAGTCGTTGTATCTCATGGATTTTTTCTTAAGTTCTTTACCGCACATCACATCCTTGGGCCACATCTCACACCTGAAGTATATATTGATTTTGTTGCGGATAGAATGAGGATGAGCAATACGGGAATAACGTACTTTACGGTTGATGATACGCATAAGTGGCAGTTGTATGCGTGGAGTGATTTTGCGCACCTGGGAACAATGTCATAAGTGTCGATTTCAATAAATTGTTAGTTGGTGCGGCATCTGTTAGGATACCACCACACAGTACCGGATCGTCTAATGGTAGGACACTTGGTTTTGGTCCAAGTAATCGGGGTTCGAGTCCCTGTCCGGTAGCTAGGCACGGTTAACCCCATGGTATACCCATGGGGTTTTACCGTGACTCTGCCAGATTAGACGAGAAAGGCGGAGGCGATATACAAGACGAGCGGAGCGAGTGCTTGTCGCCGAGCCCAGACCAGGAGCACTTAACAGAATCAAGCGTGAAGCGCGCAGATTATGTTTAGCGACTTATGGTCGAGTCCAAGTCTGTCAGCTTGATTTTTAACTCATAGATAGTTACTCTATAAATATATGGATAAACAATACGTAGCATATATAGAGAAGGATGAAGACGGAATTTTTGTTGGTTCCGTTCCTTCTGTTCCTGGGTGCTATACAGAAGGTGATACCTACAAAGAAGTTACTGAGAATCTACAACAGGTGCTTAAATTGTGCATACGTAACATGCGACCAAAATCAAAGATGCAATTTGTAGGGATACAAAACATAAGTGTAGTTCATGGTTAAACTTGTTCCTGTCAAATCTAGGACATTGCTAAAATTATTACTAAGTATTGGTTTTATAAAGAGGGATGCAGAAGGTTCACATGTATTTTTACGTCATCCTGATGGTAGAACTACTACTATACCTACCCATAAAAAAGAGTTGAGTAAAGGGTTGCTACGTAAAATACTCAACGACGTGAAATTAACTAAAGAGGAATACGAAGAATTAAGAAACTAAAGTCTTTCTTGGATAAATTGAGCCAGCATCCTTTATTTCTTATTAAATAGGAATTAATTCACCAAAATGAGGGTTCGAACCATTTGCAACTCCGCCAGCAACAACAAAAAACTCACTAAACCAAGAACCACGCATGCTATACTGCATGTATGCGGAGTAAAAATATCTTGAAGCTCGCCAGCTCAATTACACTCGCACAAAGCCCTGGATTCATCGGCGCGCTCTTCGGTGTTTCTTCGATGTCGATATGGTATACGACACTTACAAAACCCTCTTTTAGTCCGCCGGACTGGGTATTTGGACCAGTTTGGTTTATTCTCTATACACTCATGGGAATTGCATTGTACTTAGTGTGGCATCGCGGGTTGTCTTATCGGAGAGTACAATTTGCGTTCTCATTTTTTCTAGTGCATTTGGGCGTAAATGCATTCTGGTCTGTTGCATTTTTCGGCATGCAAAATATAGCACTCGCTTTGTTGGTGATACTGCTACTCTGGGTTTTGATCCTTCTCTCAACGCTTCTATTCTGGAGAATCGATTCTCGTGCCGGGGCACTACTGCTTCCGTATCTTCTATGGGTTAGTTTTGCCGTCTATTTAAATTACTCACTTTTCTCACTAAATTGACTTTGACAAAACACTTCTGAAATTACATCATTACCTCAGCTTTATTAAGGGGGCAGAGATGGAACCTATGATTATTAGCATTAAGGGGACACTTCCTCCCGACACCATGGATCTTCTGAAGGAGGTTGTAGTCAATGCGTGGTTTGAGGGGATTTCCTTCACTTTGTGGAGCAAAGACGGGATAAGCTATACACTTCGCCAAAACAGGAAAGGTATCGGTTTACCACTTGGTCGCGCGGAGCGGTTTTACTTCCAGCACAACAGTACGGAGTTGGACGTCGCGTTCCGTCGCAGTGATTTGGAGAAAGCCGCTGAACGCCTGAGAGCACACAGGAGACCCAGGCGTATCGAATGAACTTTCAAAGCCGGTGCAATTGCCGGCTTTGAACTTTTTTAGTATGCTATTGTCATGAAGTATGTGTATGTACTAGTAGGTATTATTATCATCGCACTCGGGGCGATCTCATATATTATGTCACCAACAAATAATGCAAACGAAAAAGATCAAATAACGACGGTAGTTGAAGAAAATAGTCCGGTGGTCGTGATGGAAACATCACTTGGCACCATTACACTGGGGCTTAATGCAACGGATGCACCGCAAACAGTGGAAAACTTTGTACGATTAGCCAGCGATGGATACTATGACGGTATAAAATTTCACCGTGTTATCCCAGGATTCATGATTCAGGGAGGTGACCCGCTCACCAAAGATGATTCAATGAAAGATCGCTGGGGAACAGGTGGACCTGGATATACGTTTGCCGATGAGATTCATGTAAACAATCAAAATACTACCGGAACAATCGCAATGGCCAATGCCGGACCAAACACAAACGGAAGCCAATTCTTCATCAATGTGGCGGATAACAATTTCTTAGATCCTAAACACACGGTGTTTGGAGAGGTGATTGAAGGAATGGAAGTGGTGACCGCAATTGAAAATACACCAACCGATGCACAAGATCGACCTATTGAACCAGTTACCATCGTGTCGGTCACGATACAATAGATCAGCATTTGTATCTGGTATGATACTCGTATGCATGCCAATTTCTACATCTCCATACTCAGTATCAACACGGTAATGCCACGTACGTATGTTGCAAGAAACAACACTTAACATTTTAAAGACCGGCCGTAACGTGTACCTAACTGGTGCGGCAGGAACAGGCAAAACGCACGTGCTCAACCAGTATATTGCGTATTTGCAGAAGCATAATGTGGGAGTTGGAATCACTGCATCAACCGGCATAGCGGCAACACACTTAGGTGGTATGACGATCCACGCGTGGTCTGGAATCGGAATCAAAGAACATTTGAGTGAATGGGATATTGACGCACTCATACAGCGGCAACCGCTTTTCAAGCGGTATCAAAGAACTGATGTACTGATTATCGATGAAATCTCAATGCTCAGGCCCGAACTGCTCGATATGGTGGATCAAGTGGCTAAGGTAATGAAGCAAAATGAGAAACCCTTTGGCGGTATGCAAGTAATTCTCTCCGGCGACTTCTTCCAACTTCCACCCGTAGTGAGAAACGGGTCCACTGATCTGTTTGCAGATGCTGCACATTCCTGGCGCGATGGAGATTTTCGAACATGTTACCTCACCGAACAATATCGACAGCGGGACGATGATCTCCTCACTATACTCAATGATATTCGAAGTGGAGAAATATCGTACATGACACAAGAATCATTAGAGAATCGAATGAATGAGCAACAAGAGGAGGAGAGTGTATCAGCAGTTGTGTTGCATACACACAATGAACGAGTGGATGAGCGGAACAATACTGAGTTGCAAAAGTTAAATACTAATGTGCATCAATTCGAAATGACTTCAACGGGAAGAGCTCATTTGGTCACCGCACTTAAAAGGAGCGTGCTCGCACCGGAGGTGTTAGAGCTGAAAGTGGGAGCACACGTCATGTTCGTCAAAAATCATCCGGAACAGGAGTATGTAAATGGAACACTTGGAGAAGTTGTTGATCTAGCGGGAGCATATCCCGTTGTACAAACACATGATGGACGAAAAGTGGTGGCAAGTACTGTTTCGTGGGAGACAACTGATGATAACAAGGTACTCGCAAGTGTCTCACAAATTCCCCTCAGACTTGCTTGGGCAATCACGGTGCATAAGAGTCAAGGTATGAGTTTGGATGCAGTTGAGGTTGATCTTTCGCGTGCGTTCACTCCCGGGCAAGGGTATGTAGCTCTCTCTCGCGCACGTACCCTCAGGGGACTGGTGCTTCGCGGGATTAATGCAACAGCATTGCAGATACATCCGTATGTAAAGCGATTAGATGAACGATTACAAGTTGAATCCGAGCATTGGGATCACATTTTTGCAAAACTCTCAGACACTAAAATCCAAGAGATGCAAAACACATTTATCAAAAAGATCGCTCGCAACCTAGTGGATTCGAAGAAGCTCTCCACCTATGAGAAAACAAAGTTATTGCTGGAGGAGAAAAAGAGCTTAAAGGAGATAGCGCATGCGCGAAACATGACGGTCGGGACCATCATCGGGCATCTGGAGCGATTGGACCCAATGGTGTTTCGACATCTATCTCCAGAAGAGGAAGTAATGCGTGAGATACAAATGGCGTTTGAAGAGTCTGGAAAAGTTGCACTGACTCCGATTCACAAGGCGCTGGGAGGAAGATATTCATACGATGAATTACGATTGGCGAGATTATTCCTTACCTAGGTGGATAAGTTCATTTCGTTTGTGGTTTTTGCGCTATTATATACATACGTATGTCAAAACTCAGTGTACAAGAAGGAGTGGCAGTCGTTGCAGCGATGTTCGTCGCGTTTGGTTTCGCTCCTTTTATCTTCTCAAGTCAAGCGTCTGCACCAAATGAACCATTCCGACTTTTTGAGCAAACAAAAGAAATTGCCAAGAATACCTACGCAGTTACTACCGTATATAACACTAGTTTTGAAGTGATTGATTTTTTGATAGGAGATGGTGCAGAAGCTCGCAGTGGAGATGTTGTATATGTGCACTACACGGGCCAATTTGAGGACGGAAGACAATTTGATAACTCAACCGGTCAGGATCAACCTTTCTCTTTTACGCTTGGACGTGAAGAAGTGATTCAAGGATGGGATTTTGGACTTTTAGGAATGCGTGAAGGTGGCACGCGCCGTTTGGTTATTCCACCGGAATTAGCGTACGGTGATCAAGCAGTAGTTGCTTCTGACGGTACTGAGTTGATACCTGCCAATGCAACACTGATATTCGACGTCGTGTTAATGCGTGTTGATAAGGGGGTAGATTAAATAGCCAAACCGTCATATTAGTTGTAGAGTAGCTGCATGCAGAGCAATGTATTCAAGCTACGTAATCCATATACACCCGCTGGAGATCAACCAGCGGCTATTGCTGCATTAACAGATGGTGTACTGCAAGGAGCGCGTCACCAAACACTACTGGGCGCAACGGGAACGGGAAAGACGTTTACCATTGCTAATGTTATTCAAAATACCGGCAAAACCACACTTGTTATTGCACATAATAAGACATTGGCTGCACAGCTCGCCGCTGAATTCAGGGAATTTTTTCCGGACAATGAGGTACACTACTTTGTATCGTACTACGATTACTATCAACCGGAAGCATATGTCCCCGTTACCGATACCTACATCGAGAAAGAGGCGCAGATCAACGAAGAAATTGACAGATTGCGGCATGCAGCAACGCAGGCGCTTCTGACAAAGAAAGATGTTATTGTCGTCGCCTCGGTTTCAGCAATTTACGGACTGGGCAATCCGGGAGAATATGCGAAAGTCATATTACATCTGGGTGCAGGTACAAAGCATACACGTGCGACACTTATACGAAATCTCGTTTCCATGTATTTTGAGCGAGTTGCGGGTGACCCCACTCCGGGAACATTTCGTGCTCTTGGAAATACGGTTGAAATAATGCCATCACATGAACAGGTACTGCATCGCGTACACTTCAATGGAGAGATCATTTCGAAAGTGGAGACGCTGGATGCTATCACTCGAGAAGTGAAGGGAGAAGAGGTGGAAATAGATCTCTTTCCGGCAAAACACTTTGTGACGCCGGATGAGGTTGTGGATATGGCTATTGCGGATATTGAGGAAGAGTTACAAGGTCAACTTGCTCTCCTGAGAAGGTCAGGTCGGGAATTGGATGCGGAGCGACTCAACCGAAGGACACGACAAGATATCGCGATGATCAAGGAAATCGGATACTGCAGCGGCATTGAAAATTACTCGCGGCACTTTGACAGGAGGGGTGAAGGAGAGCCGCCGCATACACTACTTTCATACTTTCCAAAAAGGGAAGACGGTTCAGCTGATTTTCTAACCGTTATCGACGAATCACACGTCACCATTCCACAAATAGCAGGCATGTATGCGGGAGACAATGCGCGCAAAAACACACTCATTAATCATGGGTTCAGACTGCCGAGTGCACGGGATAATCGACCATTGTCATTTGATGAATTTGAAGAATCTATCGGCGAGGCGGTGTATGTAAGCGCGACTCCGGGAAAGTATGAACTAACGTGCAGTGGTAGTGGAGATCACCAATCTCACCATGCGTCACACTCGAGCTCGTGTCACATTGTGGAACAAATAATTCGTCCAACCGGATTGGTTGATCCAGAAATTGATGTGCGACCGGTCGTGTCCAAGGGGCGATATGCAGGGCAGGTTAAAGATTTCATAGCTGCAGCGGATGCGGTAACAAAGCGCGGTGCTCGATCACTGGTGACGGTGCTCACCAAGAAAATGGCAGAGGATTTGGCAGAATTCTTACGCGACACCGGAATTCGTGCAGAATACATCCATAGCGGTATAAAGACTGTAGAGAGAATTAAAATACTTACCCAGTTCCGACAAGGAACATTTGATGTTCTCGTTGGCGTAAACTTACTGCGTGAAGGACTGGATTTACCCGAGGTCGAGTTGGTGGGAATTTTAGATGCAGACAAAGAGGGATTTCTCCGCAGTGACACCGCCTTAATTCAAACAATAGGACGAGCGGCACGAAATGTACACGGACGTGTCATCTTGTATGCGGAAAACATCACCGGTTCAATGCGCAATGCACTTGAGGAGACGCAACGACGTCGAGAAAAACAAGTCGCGTACAATACCCTGCACGGTATTACACCCGCGACGATACAAAAGCAGGTGAAGGACATTTCAGACCAGTTTGTAAAAAGTCACTCAAAAGCAGTGGCAAAAATGGTAGAAATGGATATTGCGTCTGTCAAAACAGCAGCACAGCGAAGGAAACTCATTTCAGAGAAGCGAAAACACATGCTTGTTGCAGCACGGAATCTAGATTTTGAAACCGCGGCGTTGTTACGAGACGAAGTGAAGGTGCTTGAGGATATGGTATAGTACCCATACTCACCCCTGCCCTCATGCTGGGGTGTGGATACATGTATGGAAGATGAAATTATCATAAAGGGTGCGCGAACGCACAACTTAAAGAACATTACGGTTACACTGCCACGGAACAAGATGGTGGTAATTTCCGGCCTCTCCGGATCTGGCAAATCATCACTCGCTTTTGATACTATTTTTGCCGAAGGACAACGACGTTATGTTGAATCGCTCTCCGCATACGCACGTCAGTTTCTTCGACAAATGCAGAAACCTGATGTCGATGAAATCACCGGGCTTTCTCCTGCTATTTCGATTGATCAAAAGTCTCGTTCGAATAATCCCCGATCAACCGTCGCAACCATCACTGAAATATATGACTATTTGCGTGTACTCTACGCACGACTTGGAAAGCCCCACTGTTTAAAGTGTGACCGTCCGATACGCCGACTCTCAAATGAAGAAATTTTGGAAACCATTACGAAAATAATTGCAGAAACCACCACCGACTCACAGAAAATACTGGGTGTGGATGTGACAAATGCAAAAATTCAACTCTATGCCCCGGTAGTGGTTGGAAGAAAGGGCGAATATTACCAGCTACTCTATGATTTCCTGGGGAAGGGGTATGAGCGAGTGCGTGTTGATGGCAATGATATACGCCTTCGGGAGAGAGTTACTCTTTCAAAGACCAAAAAGCACGATATCGATGTGCTGGTTGATGAAATATACGTAAGTGAATTTCGAGAGGATGTGAAGGGCACGCAAGAACGTGTTGCGGAGGCAATAGAAAGAGCACTGATCGAATCTGACGGACTCATTAAGATTGTCGATCCAACGGGAGAAGAGCACATCATTTCCGCAAAATTTATGTGCCCCTATGATGGATTTTCATTTCCGGAAATAGAACCGCGCTTATTTAGCTTTAACTCACCCTACGGCGCATGTCAGGAATGCAAGGGTCTTGGAACAAAAGCATTTTTTATTGACGATGCCTGCCACGTGTGCAAAGGAGCACGTTTACGAAGGGAGGCTCTCAATGTTTTCTTGGGTGAAGGGAAGCACCGAAGAAATATAGTTGAACTCGCCTCACTTTCAATTGAAGATGCTCAAGATTTTTTTATCGCACTTGAACTTACCAAAACTGAGGAAGAAATTTCAAAAGTCATTATCAAAGAAATCACCGATCGCCTCCAATTCATGCTCGACGTTGGAATCGGATATCTTGAACTGGATCGGCGTGCAAACACACTTTCAGGAGGAGAAGCGCAACGAATACGATTAGCCAGCCAATTAGGTAGTGGCCTTGTCGGGGCTATGTATGTACTCGATGAGCCCACAATCGGATTGCATCAACGAGACAATGATCGACTGATACGTACGCTCACAAATCTGCGAGACCTTGGTAACACCATTGTGGTGGTTGAGCATGATGAGGATACGATTCGTGCGGCGGATTATCTGATTGATATCGGACCAGGGGCCGGAGTTCATGGGGGTGAAGTCGTTGCCGCCGGGTGGTTGGAAGCATTGCTTTCGGCAAAGACTGCCAAGGGTGGTTCACGAACACTATCCTATCTACGAGGTGAGCGATCGATTGATATTCCCGAGAAGCGACGTAATTCAAACCGTGGTGCGCTTTTGGTGCGCGGGGGACGAAAGTTCAGTATCAAGAATTTAAGTGTGGATGTACCACTTGGACGATTGGTAACCATCACGGGTGTGTCAGGGTCCGGGAAATCCACTTTTATGTACGAAATTCTACACGAGAATCTTCGAGCTCGTTTTGATCGGAAGTACAGGAGCGCAAAGGTATATAATTGCACGCGTTTTTCCGGAACCGAATATCTCTCCCGATCAATTCTCATTGATCAATCACCAATTGGAAGAACTCCTCGCTCCAACCCAGCAACCTACACAGGTGCGTTTACGCATATCCGCGACCTATTTGCACAAACAACCCAAGCACGTGCGCGTGGGTGGAAACCGGGGAGATTTAGTTTTAATGTGAAAGGAGGAAGATGTGAAGCGTGCCAGGGAAATGGAGTGGTTGCAGTCGAGATGCATTTTCTTCCGACAGTGCATGTGACGTGTGATCTGTGTTTGGGAAAACGGTTTACAAAGGAAACACTAGAGGTTAAGTACAAGGAAAAAAATATCTACGAGGTGCTATGCATGACGATAGAAGAAGCACTCACTTTCTTTGAAGATATTGCAGGCATTTATGATCGGCTTAAAGCGCTCAATGATGTTGGTCTGGGCTACTTAACGCTGGGTCAGAGTGCGACGACGCTTTCAGGAGGAGAAGCACAGCGAGTCAAAATTGCCGCTGAACTGTACCGTCCTGGAACAACAAAAACCATGTATCTTTTGGATGAGCCAACGGTTGGTCTCCATTATGATGATGTTGCAAAGCTTATTGAAATTCTTCAGGAGCTTGTGCGACGAGGAAATAGTGTAGTGGTGATTGAGCATAACATGGATATCATTAAATCTTCAGACTATATTCTTGATTTTGGACCAGAAGGTGGTGATGAAGGCGGTAGATTGATAGCAAAAGGTACTCCTGAGGAAATTGTGGGGAATAAAAGTTCCCACACCGGAAAGTATCTGGCTAAAGTATTGCGGTAGCGCTGTACTTTCATATTTAATGGAGTATATTGTATCTTTAGGAACATATTTGATTGGAGAACATTATGCTATCAACAGAGGAAACGCTCGAATTTCTTCGAGAGGCGTACCAATGTGAGAACACGTGTCCGGTTGCGATTCTGGAGAAAGCGTACTGCTGCCAACACAGCACATTTGATGGATACAAAAAGTGGGTTCTGATATCCTACATCTTCTATCGAACATCCGGGGTGTTACCCACGTATGCGCTGCGACAGGCGCAACTAAAAGGGATTCTCGCCGATCCAACACTCAAACGGCCGTAGAGTTACTACGGCCGTCACGCGTTTATATGAGGAAAAAAGACATTCAGTTTACAAAACTTCCGGATGCACCAGGTGTGTACCTATTTCTCAATGCACGTAAAGAAATTCTCTATATTGGTAAGGCGACCTCCATTCGAAATCGCATCCGCAGCTATTTTGGAAAGCATTTGGATGATACTCGTGGTCCCTTGCTCGTGACAATGCGTGATGAGGCAACTGCCGTTACGTTTGAAAAAACAGATTCAGTGCTTGAAGCGCTTATCCTCGAAGCAAATTTGATCAAAAAACATCATCCGCGCTACAATACGCGAGATAGGGATAACAAGAGTTTTAACTACCTTATTATCACCAATGAAGATTTTCCTCGCGTTCTCATCGTTCGCGGACGAGATCTGTTTTCATCATGGAAAGAACGGGATATAAAGCGGTTGTTTGGACCATTTCCCGGAGGTGGATTGAAAGAGGCGTTGAAAACGGTGCGAAAGATATTTCCCTTTCGAGATGCATGTGCAATCACCGATCATAAACCCTGTTTCAATCAGCAAATAGGTTTGTGTCCCGGGGTATGTATCGGCTCAATATCCAAAACAAAATACCTCCGCACGATACGTCATGTGCAACTACTTTTTGAGGGAAAGAAAAAGAAGCTTCTGGAAACACTTACAACTGAGATGAAAAGATTGGCAAAGATGGAGGAATTTGAAAAGGCGAGTGAGGTTAAGAGAAAAATATTCGCCCTCACACACATTCAAGAAACTGCGCTGATTGGAAGTGACTACAAAGTATCGTCAGGGAGTGATATGAAGAGAGTAGAGGGGTATGACGTTGCACATATGAGTGAACAAAATCGCGTGGGAGTGATGGTGGTAGTTACAGAAGGGAAGGCGCGCACCTCCGATTATCGAAAGTTCAACATTGCTACCAAGAAAAAAGGAGATGTGGCAGCGCTTGAAGAATTGTTGCAGCGACGATTCAATCATGATGAATGGTCGCTTCCTGATATGATAGTGATAGATGGCGGAATAGCACAAAGAAATGCTGCACAACGTGTCTTGGATACATTTGAATATGCAATCCCGTTGGTGCATGTGGTAAAAAACGATAAACATAAAGTCAGTCGCATTATTGGCAACAGAGCGCTGGTTGAAAAATATCAAAATGAAATTTTGCTGGCCAATGCGGAAGCACACCGATTTTCCATTTCATTCCATAGACAAAAACAACGAAAAAATTTACTCACGTAGGCATTTTGCCCAGTAGCGACTTCGCGGTAGCCGTGTGCATGATAAACTGGTGACATATGGCACGTATTAATGTTGGTGTACTACGAGGAGGGCCTTCGCGAAAGTACGAAGTGTCGCTGGCGACTGGAGCTGCTGTAATCGCTGCGCTTCCGGAGGAGCGGTATAATGTTCACGATATTTTTATCTCACGGGCAGGAGATTGGCACCTGCGCGGAGTACCGGTGACTCCCAACCAGGCACTCCGCAGTATTGATGTTGTTTTTAATGCACTGCATGGTGAATTTGGTGAGGATGGTGTAGTGCAAAAAATTCTTGAAGTACATGGAATTCCCTATACCGGATCAGGGGTATTTGGTTCCGCGTTGGCAATGGACAAGGCGCAAACATACATTCATGGAAAAAAAATCCAGGGAGTTAAGATCCCACAACATGTTGTTATACACTCTTATGAGGTACGCACGTCCTCTCTACAAGTCGCACAGCATATTTTTAGCCAGTTCGGTCCACGGTATGTTATAAAACCCGTACGGGGCGGTTCCTCAATTGGTGGACATATTGCAAACTCCGTACACGAACTGGCGGATATGTTGTCCGAAGTATTTGATGAGACAGATACGGTTATTGTCCAGCAGCATATTCAGGGAAAGGAGGGTACTTGTGGCGTGGTGGATAATCTTCGAGAAAAAAGAGTGTATGCACTACCTCCTGTTGAAAGTATCTATCAAAACCCGAACATGGTTTCAATAGACGATATGTGTCCGGGAAATTTCAGTCGCGATGAAAAGAGTCGTATGGAGCATGCTGCAAGAGAAATGCATCGAGCGCTTGGACTTCGCCACTATTCTCGATCAAATTTCATCGTTGCACCATCAGGAATATACTTCTTGGAAGTCAATGCGCTTCCCGAACTGGCACCGGAATCATCACTTCCAACGGCATTGAGCACGGTTGGTATTACGCTCTCTGAATTTCTTGACCACGTACTCTCTCTTGCCATTGCGAGGAAGTAGGTTAGAATGTCCGCGTACAGGAATATAGATTTTTGTCCGGTATCAATAATATCGGGCCTGTAGCTCAGTTGGCTAGAGCGCCTCATTTGCACTGAGGAGGTCGGGGGTTCGAATCCTCTCAGGTCCACCCGAGGGGTCGGCAAGCAGAGATGCTTTAGCGGTACTGCACGAGAGTTCGAAATTGAGCACTTCGAACACGAAGGATCATTTGTTCGTTCCACCAAATGCTATTCGATAGAGGAGCAAAAGTACTATCCTGGGATGTTACAAAACCTTGTTCTGCCTGTATTTGACGTCCGCTGGGGCGACAATGATTGTAGAAAGCTCGTTGATACTTTCCGGTGGAAACTGATTGATCGGCTTCGATATGAACTGCGAACCCACCCGAACGAGTTGCTACGACTGAGCTTTGCGCACACCCGAAGCAGCGAGTTTGCCCCGCACGTTGTTAGGGTAGTCGATCAATCCATTGTCATTGGCTGAACAAAAACGCGCCTCCCAAATCCATGATAGGATGCTACTACATGAAAGTCTTCGTCTCTGGACAAATCTCTGAAAAACACAAAATTAAGTTCGTGTATTCGCGATTGAGAGAGGCTGGCTTTGAGATTACCCATGATTGGACTTGTACTGACGATTTGGCAGTATGCGACAAGTTTACGAAAGAGGCCGAAATTCGTGCAGCCAAGGACATCGAAGGTGTATGCAACGCTGATTTCTACGTGATAATCACAGACAATGAAACTTGCGGAAAAGGAATGTACGTAGAGCTGGGGGCTGCACTCGCTTTATCAACCATTGGAAGGCCGATTCCAATTTATGTCTTGGGACCCAAAAACCACCCTTCAATTTTTTATAGCCACCCAAGATGCATCAATATGGAAACGCTGGATTCATGCATAGCAGATATGAAACTCCGGTCGAGAGAAACAGCTTCCACTGAGTTGGAAATGGCATAAATCACAAACAGTGCTGTTACCAATTGCCAGCCCGTAACATCCGAAGTTGCTTCAGGAACGGGTTTTGCAACTGATCAACCCTGATCTTGGGAGAGATCAAAGTTCGATCTGCGATCTTGCATGAGTGGGCCTCACCCTACAATTTTGGATTTCCCGCCCCTCCGAGTGGTGCAAATTCCGCATAAACTTCATCCAATGCTCGAACGGTATATAGCACATTATTTGTTATCAACAATGTGGATGACTTACAAACAGTTTAAATTCCACCAAAGTGATCTATCTCAAATTTATTGGAGGCATGTATCTAAACGGCTCAGTCCATTGAGCCGTTTACATTATAATATCCGCCTACCCTTCTATTCTCGAATAATCCAAGTACAAAGCCCCGAATGCACGGGGCTTTGTCAACGCAACTCAATCCTTGAGTTGATTGATGAGATGCTTCTCAAAATCAACCGGAGCGTCCATAAACGACATGAACAACACCAGAATATGGAGAAGACTTCGCGCATCGATACATTCCTCCAGTATATCAACTACCGTATACGGAGCGCCGTCGGTCAGAAATGATGCTTGGAGCTCGGCAAGATACACCATGAAATCTGCGTGAATCTCCGACATTCTTGTCTCAAGTGCCACATCCGCATTCCACTCATACTTCAGACGATTCACCACGTCTTCAGTAAGGGCACTGGAGATAAGTTCAAGCTGGTTTTTCACCCCGGTCTCATTCCCGCTGCGGTGAAGTCGAAGAATATTGACGCATAACGCCAAAATTTTGAACGTATTGAACTCATCGAGTTCGTTAAAGCTCCCAAGCATTTCGTTAAGATCAGTGGCCATGTCACGTCTCCCTCTTGCTGGTATGTACGGTACACAATTAATTGCATTTGGTCAAAGTGAGGTGCACGTGGTGACCAGAACTTCTTTTTGATACACTTATGCTTTATTAGGTAACAAATTAATATGAACAAAATACACATACGTGAAGCACTGCGAACAGGTTGGCGAAAACTTACAGAACGATTTTGGTATTTGACCGGTCTTTCGGCACTGGCAATGCTACTGATGATGATGACTACCGGAAATGCACTCTACACCGCACTCTCCTACATTGTTTTAGGTGGATTTATTACACTTCTTATCGCACATCACGACGGACGTCATGTTGCGTTGGATGATATATTTGAAATAGATGCACGGTGGATATACTTTGTATTTGCATCAATACTTAAGGGATTGATAATTTTCGCTGGACTCATGCTTCTCGTTATTCCGGGAATTTATGTATTCCTCCGTCTGTATTTTGTCGAGCTGCTGGTGCTTGATAGGGGGATGCGTCCAATGGAAGCGTTGCGAGCAAGTTCTGAAATGACCAAGGGACATGAATGGAAATTATTCCTTTTTACCATAGTGGCCATTCTCATCATACTAATTGGAGTAGCTCTGCTGATAGTTGGGATGTTTCCGGCAGTGATTATTGTCATGACGGCGATCATTCATATGTATAGAGAGTTAAGTGTGGAGCCCGTCACAACTCCAGAGACAGTGGAAAAATAGAACAGGTCTCCCGTGTTTTGCAAGTAGCTTACTTGCATATGTGCATTGCAAAAAACAGATGATGAAGCACCATAGAAGGGCACCTGAAAGAGGTGGTTAGCAATTAAAAAAATACCATGGAAGAGAACAACACCGACATGGGAGCAGAAGAAGCAGCAACTGAAGAAGTTACTGAGGAAGCTGCCGAAGACGAGGCTGCTGAGTAGCTTCAAGCAAAATTTCACTCAAAAGAAGTTTTGGCTTACCCACACACACCATGTAAAATATTCTTTACATGGTGTGTGTTGTGATATACTAATCATATTGGTATGGCAGATTCAAGCGTACAGACGGTACTTAAGGATATACGCACCAAGGCCCGCGAAACACAAGAGCAGGTGGCAAAAAGTGTCGGTGTATCGCGTCAGACCATCATTTCAATTGAGAAGGGTAAGTACACCCCATCAGTGGCGTTGGCGCTGCGCCTCGCACACCATTTTAAGGTATCTGTCGAAGAATTATTTTATTATGAGTAGTACGATAAAGGAAATAGGGATTGCCGGACTACTGGCGGTGTTGGTAGCTCTATTAACGTACGCAAATAAGGCGTGGATGCCTGATATGGCAACAATGCTTTTTTTGCTCAGTACGGTAGCCGTGTTTGGGGTATTCACTGTGTATGTATGGAAAGAGCAAAAAGGAGATGAACGAGAACAATTCATTCGTACATTGGGCTCACGAATTTCATTTCTTGCGACCGGAAGCGTTCTGTTGGTGGGAATTACTATTGAAACTCTTACCAACTACATGCCCAGTCCCTGGCTCGGTATAGCACTGGTTACACTGGTTATTGCAAAACTTGTCGGGCAAGCGTACGGAAACAAAAAATATTAACGCAGTGTATGGTAGTAGGTGATGTAACGATCCTCATTGCATTCATCGGTGGTTTGCTCTCGTTTCTTTCACCGTGCGTCTTTCCAATCATTCCCGGCTTTCTTGCATATCTTACAGGCACATCCACAACCAAGACGCCAAAGCGAAGTCAAGTGCTGTTACAGAGCGCTCTGTTTGTTGCGGGATTCTCCTTGGTTTTTGCACTAATGGGAGTACTGCTGAGCACATTGCTGTCGTACAGTGCCTCTGATGTGCAGTTGTGGCTTTCTCGAATCGGTGGCGCGATCGTCATCATCTTTGGATTGTTTTTAATGCGTCTCATACGCATTCCTTTCCTCGAGCGTGCACATACATTTAATGTTGTTGGTAAGGTACAATCACGTCATCTCACATCAGTGCTTTTTGGAGCGGCGTTTGCTGCGGGATGGACGCCGTGCGTGAGTGTTGCACTCGGCGCAATACTTGGTCTTGCCGCAAATAGTCCGGGAATCGCGTTTTGGCTTCTTATGGCGTATGCACTTGGATTAGGGCTCCCATTCCTTATCATCGGCTTCTTTACGGTTGATGCTGCAAAATTCATCAATCGCTACGCACTACTACTGCGATACATGAATATATTCTTTGGCGCGTTGCTCGTGGTACTTGGCATTCTTTTGTTCACCCAAGAACTTAACCAGTTTGCGAATTTCAAATTACTCAATACGTTCTTGATGCAGTAGTAGTACTATTCGCACGTATTTTTGAAGCAGAGTCGTGAACCGAAATTCTTTGCTATACTTAGATGCAGTTATTAACAATAATGTACGTCGCATGATTAATTCTAATATAAATCTATATGGTCCTTTTGTCGGACGCATCGCATTGTCTTTACTCTTTATTGTAAGTGGTATTGGTATGCTCGTAAGCTTTCCGGGCACAACACAATATTTTGCCTCATTTGGCATTCCGTTTGCCGCACTAGTGGTTGCACTTGTTATTGTGATAAAAATTGGTGCCGGACTGATGGTGGCAACAGGAATCCATGCACGAGAAGGGGCGCTCACTTTGGCAGTGTTTACCTTACTCACCATTTTTGTGGCTCACCTGAATGATTTGATTGGAGCACTTAAAAATATCGCAATCATCGGTGGACTTCTCTATGTTGCAGCACATGATAGTGGCAACATGAGTCTTGCACGAAAATGTCCGTGCCCCAAGTGCAAAAAGCGCACTTCGGCAGTATGTGAAATTCCGGGAATGTGCACCTGTGGCATTTGCGATGAATGTCGTGGTGGTAAGGACAATTCTTCGGCGTAGAATGGAAAAGGCACTCAAGGGTGCCTTTTCCAAAATACTTCTCAAGGACATATTATGACGATTTTAAGCGCTGTTTTCGGCTTTCATGTCCTTAATGAATGAGTACTGCTGTCTTTCTTGACAGAACTTTGTGTGGAGAATTATAATCAAATGACATGACGCTCTTTTGCTCTTTTTCGTCAGTTATTTTCAATTAAAGTCCTACAAAATGAGTGCGCTATCCGTATCAACACCATTACGTGTTCTATATCTTTTGCTATTCACCATTGCAGTTTTTGCAACTCCTCAATTTGCGTCTGCCAGCATTGTGCAGTCATGCGGTACAACCTCAGTATCTATTGCAACACGCGGCACGGGCATGATAATGGGATTTGATCCACTCGTTGCATCGGAATCTCGTCTTGACTATCTCGGTGAGGGGTGTGCGGTAATATCGTGGACAACCTCTGCTCCAGCTGCGAGTGCAGTGCTTTTCACCGAACTTGCAAATGAACCCGTCACCATTGACTTGGATGCGCCAAACTATGGATACAGTGATGCTTCGTTGCAAAACAATGCTGGAGAGGTGGCGCACACTGCAATTATCGACGGACTTGAACCGGGAAAGGCATATGCATATCGTTTGGTTTCTCGCGCTCATCCGACAGCACTACCGGTAATTAGCGAAGCGCGAGTGCTGGTTGCAAAGCGCGAGCCCACCAGTATCAAGCCAGCACCAGTGACGATTGATACGCCACCACCAGATTCAAGCACCATAGTGAGTATTGAGGCCACGATAGAAGGTGATGAAGTGGTCGCACTTGACACTATTCCCGCCGCCCTGGTAGCTGCAGACAGTGCGTTTCAGGATATGAGCAGTGAAAATGAAATGTGGCAACGACTGAAGGATACTATCCCCACTGAGCGACTTTCACTACAATCCGATGTGCAACTATTTGCACGTGATCGATATATCATCCCGTCCCTTATCATCATCGGACTCCTTCTCCTGCTGTATCGATATGCGCGATCTGTCGTTATCCACAAGTTAAAGAACCCCTATATATACGGCCTTGTGGTGTCCGCAGTCATCACGGTGCTCTCGGCCACCTTTATGATGTATTATGTAACACTTGCGGGAATTGCTGTATTTTTAGGTGTGCTCGCATGGTATCTCATCGCCAGTGTTCCTCCTGAAGATGACGTTGATGTGAAGCTTCTTGAAACCAAGGACGCAAAAAGAAACTATCCCACGACAGAAGAGTGAGAGCTGCTGTTGCCTGCAACTGTGCAGTGGTGCTATGCTCGAGTAATGCACAAGCGCTTTCAAAAGAGAACTGAGGATTTTACCTGCGCACATTGCGGTACCAATGTTATCGGTAACGGGTATACGAATCATTGCACACATTGTCTCTGGAGCAGGCATGTGGACATCAATCCGGGAGATCGCGAGTCAGTATGTGGTGCCCTGATGCATCCTGCTGAGATTCTTGCCGACGGGGAGGGGTACACGGTAGTGCATGTCTGTACTGACTGCGGACACATTAGGAAGAATAAGATTGCATCTAATGATAATATGGAACAAGTTATCACCATTGCTTCAAAAACGTAATCAAGGCGATGGTGCGTCAGAAAATCACCGATACACACTGCATAAGGAAGTGGGAGAAACGCCACTGCAGGCGATTGAGCGTTCTCGTGAGGAACGAAATATTTCTCCTTCCACAAAAATGGCGTATGCGGGACGATTGGATCCAATGGCCGAAGGAAAACTACTTGTCTTGACGGGAAACTACTGCTCGAACATTAAAAAGTACTGGAATTTGGATAAGGAATACAAGGTATCAATCGTACTGGGCCTCTCCAGTGATTCACATGACGTACTCGGAAAACTCACGTATACAGGGACACCGGCACCATTTGGGGAGCAAGAAATTACCGACACGATTGAGGCATTTACGGGAAAGTATGCATGGTCATATCCGGTCATTTCATCAAAGCCGGTTGATGGAAAGCCGCTTTTTCAATGGTTTCTTGAGGGACGACTCAACGAGATCACGGTTCCAGATTCAACCGGAGAAATATTTTCACTGCGTGTTACGGGAATTCGCACCATTCAACCAAAAGATCTACGGAGAAGAACGCTCGAAAAAATTCATGCGCTATCCATTGTCACCGATGAATCCAAACGGCTCGGGCGTGATTTTAGGCGCCACGAAGTAATTGACTCGTGGAATACATGGTATCGGACTAGCGCGTGCGCCCTGCAAGTTGTTGACATTGTGTGCGTTGCAAGCGCCGGCACCTACATGCGGACTTTGGCGAATGAAATTGGGAAAACACTTGGTATCGGTGCGTTAGCTTTGGAGATACGTCGAGAGAAGATTGGTGTGTTTAAAAAACTCGGCGGTTGGGGATTTTGGTTGAAGCAGTACTAAATATCCTTACCCGGCCACCGTGCATAAATGGATGGAACGAGCACTAGTGTAATAATAGTTGCAAAGGCAAGACCAAACATCAATGCATACGCAAGCGGTACCCAAATGGCGGCTGCAAAAAGTAGTGGAATGACACCAATTACCGTAGTGAGTGCGGTGAGTAGCACCGGTCGCAAACGAGACGCAGCTGCATTGACCACGATTTCGTGCATCGTTTTTGAGTTTGCATACGTGCGTCTTTCAGTATTAATCGTATCAATTAAGATAATTGAATTGTTCACCACAATTCCTGAAAGGGCGATGAATCCCATAATGGATGGAAATGAGAGTGGGTTTCCCGTAATCATCAGTCCGAGAAATACTCCGATGAGTGACAGTGGTACGATCATAAGAACGTAGGTGGCAAAACGAAACGAATTGAATTGCAGTACCAAAATGGCAAACATACTGATGACGCCGATAATCAGTGCGGTAAACATATCCCGGAATGACTGATCAATATCTTCGCTCTCACCACCAAAGGAAAGTCGAACGCCCTCGGGAAGTGTTTCAGATGCTAGTAATTTTTGTGCCTGCTGTGTAATTACCAAAGCATTTCCACCTGCACCGATTCGACTTGAAACAGTGGCAATGCGTGTGCCGTTGTCATGTTCAATGGACGCTCGACTTGGTTCAACTGCCACCTCGATAAAAGTTGCAAGTGGATAGACCCCGCTTTGTGTCTGTACCATCACTCGCGCGAGCGATTCAAGTGTTGTGATATTCGTATCGTATCGGCGATTCACTCCTTCAGCATCAAGTGCAACACGAGCGACAATGTCGACATCGTCTCCCAATTGTTTAATCTCGGTAATATCTTCACCATACAACGCAACACGCAAACTCCCCGCGATACTACGTATATCAGCACCCAGTGCCACTACTTCATCGCGATTTATCGAAAATACAAATTCACTGGTGGCATCCTTCACGCTTGAAGTAATATCCGCAGTACCGGGAATACGCTTAAGAACGGTTTCAACTTTTGCCGCAGCAATTTCAAGATCCACAAACTTATCTCCATAGATGGTTATGGTAATCGGCGCAAGTGACGGCGGACCGTCACTTAATTGATCTGCGCGAATATCAGATGTCTTAATCACCTCAAGTTTCTGACGAACATCGTCAAGAATTTCAGTGGTATTTCGCTTTCGTTTTGGATCAAGATTTACAAAAATGTTTGCGGTGCGCGCACTACCGGTAGGACTTCCCTCAAATGGATTAGTAAAGGCACTTCCACTGCCAACTGTAGTCACAAATGAAGTGGCCTCGGGAATAGTGTAGAGCACCTCTTCAGCTTTTCGAATTTCTAGGTCGGTTTCCGACAGCACTGACCCAATTGGTAGCGAAGTCTCAAGAATCATGTAATCGGAATTGCTGTCTTCAAAAAAGACGACACGTACCGCACCAACTACAGGAAGAGCGAGTGTCAGCACAAAGAGGGCAATGAGCGTGATGAAGAGGATATTCTCCGCCTCACGACTGGAGAGCAATTTAGTGAGATAGATTCGATACAACGCCTCAAAGCGCGCTGTTACATTCTCCCTTTTCTTCACAAATGCATTTTCTGCATTACTTCCGCGGCGTAATAGTTTCGTAGCAATCATGGGTACGAAGCCCAGTGCCACCAAAAGGGAAGCGGCGAGTACGAAGATGATGGTAAACGGAATACTTTTGATAAACTCACCGGTGATTCCCGAGACAATAAATAACGGAGCAAATACCGCGATGGTAGTCATTGTTCCCGCAGTAAGTGGCACGTGGAATTCTCTCACAACATCAAGTGCAGCGTGTGACTTTACACTCTGCACTTCCTGTACCGTCTCTCCTTGATGGCGTCGCATTTCGTGCAGTTTCTTGTTAATGCCTTCAACAATGACAATGGTTGAATCCACAATAATACCGATAGAGAGAATGAGGGCGAAAAGACTCACAAAGTTGAGTGAATTTCCTGAGTATGCAAGACCAATAAACGCAGTGAGGAATGAGAGTGGAATTGATATTGCAGCGATTATGGATTCTCGCCACCCAACGGCAATCATTAAGACGAGTGTTACCAACAAGACGGTGTACATGCCGCTTCTTGTCAGTGTGGTTAAGTCGCTCTTCAGTTCTTCTCCACTGTCATACATGTTGTGAACCGCAATATTCTCAAGAAGTCCCCCGGGTTCCTTTTGCATATTTTGCAGCTTTTCCTGAACCGCAGTACTCACAGTAGTGATGTTTGCACTCGAACTCTTAAACACCTCAAATGACACTGATGGATTAGATGGTTGATTGTTCAAACTGGTTCTGCTGAGTGATGATGGTTCCTCACGGCCAACAAACACATTTGCCACATCGCGAACGTACACGGGTGCACCATCAAGTGACAGTATTGGTGTATCGGCCACGTGCTCTGCACTTTCGATATCTCCTGCAAGGCGAACGGGGAACTCAGCACCATCTATTTCAATATTGCCAACAGGAAGTGATGTATTCGCTCCGGCAATCGCTCCGGTTACGTGAGCGACGGTGATCCCATACTGTTGGAGGGCCTGCGTGTCAATAACAACCTGCACCTCTTTACCCGTCACTCCGCTTAAAACCACGGACGAAACACCGGGAATTGTTTCAAGTACATCTGCAGTATCTTCCGCAATCGTATACAGAAGTTCATTTGGAATGTCTGCCGAAAGTGTTCCGGTAACTACCGGATCACCACCAAAATCAATTTCGATAATCCGTGGATCAAGGGCATCATCGGGCAAATCAATTTTCGCTGCATCAACCTCATCACGAACACTGCGCATGGATTTTGGTAAATTTGCATTCGCCTCAAACTCTACCGTGATTGTTGATATGCCATTTCCAGACGTTGAGGTAATATTCCGCACATCACTCAACGTATTTTTTAGCGGCTCCTCAAGTACATTCGTCACCAGTTGCTCCACATCTTCCGGAGACGCACCGGGAAGTACCGTACTTACAATTGCGATGGGAACATCAACTTCCGGAGCAGATTCTTTTGGAATATTGTAAATAGCACCTATGCCCAAAAAGAGAATGGCGGCTATCACTATCACGGCGAAGCGACTTCGCTGCGTAAAAAAACTCCAAACATTAAACATAACTATGGCGCAATTATCACAGCATCTCCCTCATTAAATCCTCGTGCATCGATTACAATCATGGTGGTGCGACTAATGCCTGAAACAATTTCGACTGTATTTTGAGCAATCTCTCCCAATACCACAGGAAGCGCCACCAATAGGCCGTTTTCTATCGTAAACACGAAGGCCTCATCACCAATTAATTTGAGTGCTGAAACCGGGACAGTGACATCGGTACCATCTATGTTTTCGATAAAGATAACTGACACTCGGGTACCGGTAGGTACATCCACTGCAGTGTCAGTAAATGCAATTTTCACTGCAATTTGTCGTTTTGCAGGATCAATACTCTCGGCGATACTGGTGACAACTCCATCATACTGTCCTTCAATGCGTACCGGGGTACCGACTGCAATTTGCCGAGCAGTTGGAACAGAAACAAATGTCTCAATTTCATACGACCCCGTACTGGCAACTAATCCAACGTCTTGATACGCAGACACAAAATCACCGGGTTTAATGGAAAGGCGAGTGAGTGTTCCGGCAACGGGCGCTCGTATATAGGTATCTTCAAGTCGTGCGTACGCTTGTGAGAGTGTTGCTTGAGCTGCGGCAAGCTGCGCTTTTGCCACTACAATATCTTCTGATTGAGCACCTGAAATTCCGAGCGCCTCGTTTTCTTGCGCTATGGTACGTGCACTCTCGGCCGCACTCCATCCGCCTCTTGCTGATACAAGTGATGTTCGTGCTTGCACCACATTTGCACGTGCTGTGTTTGCAATCGTCAAGTATGCACTCACGTCCTGCGGTGCTCCGTTAAGGGCACGTATGAGCGCATCAAGCCCCGCCTTCATAGTTAAATTTTCCTTTTCAACTTTTCGAGCTTCTTGAAGTAAATTCTCACCGGAAATGAACTGTATCTGTCGTGAAAGTTCCTCGTGTCGCTCGATGGTTGCCTGAATGAGAAACCGTGCATGCTCAGCAGCAAGTGCGTCACTACCATTGGCGGTCGTCACCTTGAGCTTTGGACTAGCTTTGTCTGCATCGTCAAACATGGCATCCACACCGCCGGCGTACGCCGTGTTGGTGGTAATGTACGCATTGATCAATGCATTTTGCAATCCAATCTCTGCCTCTTCGTACGCACTCTGTGCTCTTTGCGTGGAAGCGGCAAGTACCGCGAGTTGCTCCTCGCGTGTTCCTCCCGATACTTTGCTAAGGTTTGCCTGCGCCTGAGCTACTCCCGCCTTTGCCTGAGCAACACCAGCCCGTTCTCCCGCATTTTCCATCGTCGCGATAATTGTCCCGCGCGCCACGTTATCTGATACTGATTGATATACATTGGTAACAATGCCGGTACTGTTTGATCGTAAATCACCTTGAGTTGTTGCCATAACTTCTCCACTTATTTCGATACCAGCTCGACTTTGAGTACTTACTCCAGCGGGAAGCACCACTACCGAGCGCACAGCAGGGGCGGCATCAGTGACAGCTTCTCGTGTAATGATTACACGCAAAGTGACCAATAGTAGAAATGCCAAAAGTACCACAAGCGCAATTTTTGTTGGTGTGTTCCAATATCGTCGCACGAAACGACGGGTTTTTGAAAATATATGCATGCCAATTTCTACCATTAGAATACTTACAAGTCAATAGTTTTGCACCTTGTCACTCCTGGTATACAATGCACGCATATGTTTAAGAAATTTATGTTGAAGAAGCTGATGGCATCCCAGCTTAAGAATATGCCAAAAGACCAAGCAGACATGCTCGCCGCCATGGTGGAAAAGGATCCCGAGCTCTTTATGAAAATCGCCAAAGAAACACAAGAGTTGGTAAAGGGTGGAAAAGATCAGATGAATGCGATGATGGAGGTCAGTAAAAAGTATCGAAATGAATTGGCACAATTGATGCGATAATTTGACACATATCTATATTTATCCCATAACTCTGTAAGGTGTTTGACATTTTTTTCGCATTTGCTATCTTACAGAAACGGTAGTCAGCTTGCTGATTGCCGTACTGGTGACTTTTTCAGGTCTTTGACTCGAAATGGCCACCATGGAGTCTAGCTCTCCGGAGCTTGATTCCATGGTGCTCGTTTCGTTCTTCGGAACAAAATGGCACCACTGAAGAATTCCTGCTCCGGCAGGGGTTTTTCATTTTGTGTTGCACTCTCAAGTAAATGCGGTATAACATACACCATTATGACACTCTCAATTGGTATTGTCGGATTACCAAACGTCGGGAAATCGACGCTTTTTAATGCACTTACCAAGGGATCGGTCCAAACTGAGAACTATCCTTTTTGTACCATTGATCCCTCCATTGGTGTGGTTGCAGTGCCTGACGCTCGACTTACACAGCTCGCCGCGTTGTCACATTCCAAAAAAGTGATTCCTGCAATCGTTGAGTTTGTTGATATTGCAGGTCTCGTGAAAGGAGCTTCTCGGGGAGAAGGTTTGGGAAATCAATTTCTTGCAACAATTCGTGAAGTGGATGCGATTGCACAAGTGGTACGTGTGTTTGATGATGAAGACGTTATTCATGTAAACGGTGCGGTTGATCCCGCTCATGATATTGACATCATTAATCTTGAGTTAATTTTGGCCGATATACAGACGGTCATGAAGCGTTTGGGAAGTATCGAAAAGGAAGTTCGTTCAGGAAGTAATGACGCAGTAGTACTGCAAGGAGCACTCAAAAAAATTCTTCCAATACTTGAGGCGGGAAAACTCGCTCGTGTTGCGCGACTTGATGAAAAAGAGTTGGAACTCGTAGGAGGACTTCACCTCCTTACGATGAAGCCATGTATGTACGTCTTGAACAAGAAAAGTTCCGCATACAATATTCATGAACACGGTGATATACGATGGGATGCACTTAAGCGTTTTTTGGAAGACGCTGGAGCATATTGGGTGGAGGTTGATGCGGGAGTTGAGGACGAGCTTAAAGATATTTCAGGAGACGAATCACACGAATTTCGACGAGAGCTCGGTGTTATCGAAAGTGGTGTGAATGAAATGATCAAAACAGGGTACGCCCTCCTCGGGCTCATTTCGTACTTTACAACGGGAGAGAAGGAAACGCGTGCATGGACGATTGTTGATGGGAGCACTGCGCCGGTGGCAGCAGGAGTCATTCATACTGATTTTATGAAAAAGTTCATTCGAGCTGAAACCATTCATTGGGAGAAACTTGTTGCAGCTGGCACGTGGTCAAAAGCCAAGGAACAAGGAAAAGTTCGTACCGAAGGGAAGGACTATATCGTGCAAGATGGAGATGTTATGGAGTTTAGGCACTCGTAAGCGACTTCCGCTCATCACACAACTAATGTAGGATGAGAGTATTATTGCATAATACACATATTATGAAGGTAGCACCAAAAGACTTCTTTCTATGGACCGGTGCCGTAGTTGCACTCTATTTTTCAGTCGGGAGCTTCATTATACTCTCATTTGAATATATTGAACGACTCTTTGGCAACGCCATTGTGGGATACGATCCGTACTCAGACGGAATACGATTCGCAATCGCCAGTTTAATCGTTCTTTTTCCCATATATATTGTACTCACTCGCATGCTTCAACGGGAGATTAGGATGTTTCCTGAAAAAAAAGATCTATGGGTGCGCCGATGGCTTTTGGTACTTACCATATTTGGTTCCGCGGTTGCACTCATTGTTGATATGATTGTTTTGATTAACACCTTCTTAGGTGGAGAAGAGTTGACCGCATCATTCCTGCTCAAAGTGCTCACGGTGCTTATTGTATTCGGAGGAGTTTTCTACTACTACCTGCAAGACGTACGCGGGGTTTGGGAGCAACGGGAAAAGCTATCCAAGAGTATTGAGAAAGTAGTTTCGTTAATCGTCTTAGTATCGATCATCGCCGCATTCTTTATCATCGGATCTCCCCGAACGCAGCGCATTCTCCGATACGATGATCAGCGAATCAGTGATCTTTCAAGCATACAATCACAGATCACCGAATATTATCGAAACACCAAACGCCTTCCGGACACCATCGACGATCTAAGAGATCCGCTTGTTGGTGCGTATATCCCAACCGATCCGGAAACACGGGAAGATTATGAATATGCCGTAACTGGTCCACTTACATTTGAGCTATGTGCGACTTTCGGATTGCCACTTCCAGAGCTCGGCAGTGACGCTCGCAACTCGGATGATTGGCAGGTACGAGAATTTGCAAAAACCGCAGCATCCTGGGAGCATAATGCGGGGCGTACGTGTTTTGAGAGAGAAATAGATCCAGAGCGGGTACCTCCATATCCAAAGGATCCGGTGAGGTTACGGTTTTAGTATGGATTTCTTGTATGAGCATTGCCGGTAGTGCTACTATGTACTTTTATGAAAAACTTTGACCACACAAAAGTCGAAAAGAAATGGCAGCAGCAGTGGGAATCGGAAGATATCTATGCCACTGACGATTCCTCGAAAAAACCGAAAGTATTTGTGTTGGATATGTTCCCCTATCCCTCAGGAGAGGGGTTGCATGTTGGTCACCCGAAAGGGTACATAGCGACCGACGTCTACTCCCGTTTTAAGAAAATGAGTGGGTTTGAAGTTCTGCACCCCATGGGATGGGATGCGTTTGGATTACCTGCTGAAAACTTTGCAATAAAAAATCGAGTCCATCCACGCGTGGCGGTTGAAAAAAATATCCAGAACTTTAAGCGCCAATTGAGCCATCTTGGTTTTAATTACGATTGGAGCAGGGAAATCAATACGACTGATCCTGAATACTACAAATGGACACAATGGATTTTCTTGCAACTCTTTAAGAAAGGATTGGCTTTTGAATCACATGAACCCATTAACTGGTGCCCGTCGTGTCAAACCGGCTTGGCAAATGAAGATTTGGAGAGCGATGGTACATGTGAGCGATGTGGTTCGATTGTTGAGAAAAAACCCATGAGGCAATGGGTGCTTCGCATTACCGATTATGCGGACCGGCTACTTGATGATTTGTCACTTCTTGATCGATGGCCTGAACATATTAAAGAAGCACAGAGAAATTGGATTGGAAAAAGTGAAGGGTCGGAGATTGAGTTTACGGTCAAGGGTAGTCAAGAGCGCATCAAGGTTTTTACCACACGACCCGATACTATCTTTGGTGTGACATACATGGTGCTCGCTCCGGAGCATGAACTTGTCAAGAAACTTGCATACTCAAATACAGAGGAAGTCGAGGAATATGTTGTGAAATCTCAAAGAAGAAGTGAGATGGATCGACTTGATGAAACGAAGGAGAAAACCGGCGTACTCCTCCGAGGTGTTAGTGTGGTAAATCCTGCAAATGGAGAGGAAATCCCTTTGTTTGTCGCAGATTATGTACTCGCACATTATGGAACAGGCGCAATCATGGCAGTTCCGGCGCATGATGAGAGAGATTACGCGTTTGCCCGGAAGTTTGCGCTTCCGGTACGAAAAGTTATCACGCACAGCGGCAATGCGAGGGGAGTGGATTCGATACCACTCTTGCGTTGGCTTGCTAACAACCTTTGGTATACACGCACGGTAATTACTACAAATCCCGGTACCTTGATTAACTCCGGCGAGTTCAACGGTATGGAGTCGGAGAAAGCTAAGGAGGTCATAACGGAGAAAGTAGGAGGTACAATTGCAAGTACCTACCGTCTCAATGACTGGGTGTTCTCGCGACAACGATACTGGGGGGAACCGATTCCAATTGTGCACTGCAAAACATGCGGCGCGGTGCCGGTTCCTGAAGATCAATTACCAGTGACACTTCCTGATGTTGAAAACTATGAACCTACTGGAACAGGAGAGTCGCCACTTGCACATATTGACGAATGGGTGCATACATCCTGTCCTACATGCGGCAAAGAAGGAAAGCGTGAGACCAATACTATGCCGCAGTGGGCGGGATCATCGTGGTACTACCTGCGCTTTATCGACCCCAATAACAACGACGCCTTTATCGACCCTGAGAAAGAGCGTCAGTGGATGCCGGTTAATGTGTACGTTGGAGGAGATCATGCGGTGCGACACCTTATCTATGCACGTTTCTGGCACAAGGTGCTATTTGATTTGGGATATGTAAGTACTGAGGAGCCATTTACTCGGCTTGAATTCCTCGGATTCATTCTTGCAGAGGACGGTCGGAAGATGAGCAAACGATGGGGAAATGTGATTAATCCTGATGAAATTGTAAAAACCAACGGGGCAGATGCAATGCGTGTATATGAAATGTTTATGAGCCCGTTTGAGAACACCACTGCATGGAGCACGGACGGACTTGTCGGATCTCAGCGGTTTTTGGAGAGAGTGTGGAAATTGTCTCAAAACACCACGACGGAAAGTGGTCCGGCCACCGTGTTAGAACTTCATAAGACAATCAAGAAGGTTGGAGAAGACATTGAGGGTTTTAAATTTAACACCGCCATTGCACAGCTGATGATTTTATTAAATGTCGCTACTGAGCATGGCATCTCAGGTGAAGATTTCAAATTGTTCACGCAAATACTTGCACCGTTTGCACCACACCTATCTGAAGAAATCTGGAGAGAGACATTTGCTGAAAATACCTCAATCCATCTGACAGCGTGGCCAGAATACAATGAGTCACAGCTTGTCAAAGAAACCGTAACCATTGCGGTTCAAATTAACGGAAAAAAACGCGGGAGTGTGGAGGTTGCCACCAATGCTGATGAACCGACAGTTGTATCCGCAGTACGCGCCGAGGAAAAGCTTTCACGATGGATAGTGGGGGAGCCAAAACGTGTTGTGTACATCTTGAACAAACTAATCAATATCGTTGTCTAGATAGCGGAATATACACCACTTGACGCAATATAACTATCGTGATACAACACTCTTACATCATGACAGAAATCCAAATTACATTTAAGCCGGCACACATTACCAAGCGCCTCATCGGCGTTATTGAAAACGAGCGTGCACGTGATGTACTCATGCGACGCTACGGTTTGACTGCAAGCGACGCGATTGAAACTTTGGAATCAGTTGGACAATCATACGATATTACCCGCGAACGCGTACGGCAGATTGAAAATCACGCATTGCAATCAATTCAAAAATCTGCCGATTACCAAGATCTGGCAGATGCTTTTCGTGAACTTGCAGACGTTATCGAGCAACTCGGCGGTGTCGCACCGCAAGATGAGCTGCTGGATATTCTTACCAAATCACCCAAGGAGCGTAATCATCTTCTTTTTTTGCTACATGTTGGAGATGCTTTTGATAAGCGGAAGGATGGAAATGAGTTTGTACACCATTGGTACCTGGATACGGCACATGCCAAAAGTGTGCGAGCGGCATTGCGATCACTCTACAGTTCGCTCAACGAGCATATCGTACTTCCTGAAGATGAAATGGTTGCACGATACCAAGAAGAACTTATGCGAGCTAAAGTCGCTCAAGATGACGCCGATACACTCCTCCGCTGGTTGTCACTTTCAAAGAAAATTGCAAGCAACCCCCTTGGAGAGTGGGGACGAGCGACATCACCGTCTGTGCGTGTAAAAGGAATGCGTGATCTTGCATACCTCACACTCAAACGACATGGATCTCCCATGCACTTTTCAGAAGTCGCGTCACAAGTACGAACGCTATTTGGTCGCAATGCACATGTGGCAACTACACACAACGAACTCATTAAAGATCCTCGCTTTGTGCTTGTGGGTCGGGGGCTCTACGCTCTAGCTGAATGGGGATATTCAAAGGGGGTGGTCAAGGATGTTATAAAAGAGCTTCTACGAGCACGTGGTCCATTGACACGAAAGGAAATCATCGATCGCGTGAAGCGAGAGCGCTATGTGAAGGACAATACGATTGCGGTTAACTTGCAAGATACGGATGCATTTGTCCATCTCGACGACGGTCGATACGAAGTGGTATAGAGAAACCATTGACCCCTTTACACAGAGCGTGCTCAGTTTTTGAGCAGAACTGCGATATCATTATGATATATGGGTTTGCAAATTAAGACGACTGAATATCTGGGGGTTCGGCTTCCGTACTTTCCAGTCGCCGTAGTGCTATTTGTCGGGATCATATATTTCTGGATTCTCTGGTACCCCTCGCTCTTCACTGCAGTACTCATGTGGCTCGTTATCCTCTCGCCACTGCTTGCGCCACCGTTGCTTTTGGGATTATGGTGGAAACAATGGAGAACGTACGTACGGGCATACTATATTGCAAGCCAAACTCCGGTGCTTCTTGAATTTAAGGTGCCCGCGCAAATACTCAAAACTCCAAAGGCAATGGAGGAAATTTTTAATAATCTACATGTTGGCCCCGGCGAATCAACTTTCATCGCCCGCTGGATTAACGGAAAGGTACGTCCATGGTTTTCTCTTGAGATTGTCTCACTCGGTGGTGACGTGCGTATGTACATTTGGACATGGAAGCAATTTAGAGGGTTGATTGAATCTGTTTTCTACGCTCAATATCCCGATCTTGAAATCCACGAAGTTGCCGACTATACATACGGTATTTGTTACGAGAAGAAGAAAACAACAATCTTTGGTGCTGAATTTTCCCTCAGCAAAAGTGATGTGTATCCAATTAAGACGTATGTTGATCTCGGACTCGATCAAGATGCAAGAAAAACTGAGCATATTGTGGATCCGCTCTCTAGTGTATTTGAAAAACTCAGCACCTTTGGATCAGGAGAGCAATTTTGGTTGCAGATTATGATTCGACAAAATAAAGGAGCGAAAGTCCGCCCCGTTTTTTGGTTTGAAAAACCCAAAAAATGGAAAGATCTTGCCCAAGACGAGATTGATAAAATGTATGACGAAGCAAAACCGAAAAAGAGCGAATCGGGAGAGATTGAAAATGATGGATATCCCATGCTGAAGCCGGCACAGATCAATACCATCAAAGCACTGGAGCGCAGTGTTGAAAAACCGGCTTTTGATGCCGGTATACGCGCTGTCTACATTGCAAAATGTGATTGTTTTGATCCTACTAAAATAGCGAGTTT
>DFOX01000008.1 GCA_002376945.1 Patescibacteria group bacterium UBA3530 | reverse complement strand
GCAGCGAATTATTGAGATTCGTCGCGTAACTCGTGTGGTTGCAGGAGGACGCCGATTCTCATTCTCGGTAGCAATGGTAATTGGAGATAAGAACGGACGTGTTGGTGTTGGGCTTGGAAAAGCAACAGATACTGCACTTGCGATTGAAAAAGCTATTCGAAATGCAAAGAAAAACATGATTACCGTTACCAGGACTAAGAACAACAGCATTACGCACAACACTGAAGCAAAATACGGATCAACTGAAATAGAAATTCGTCCGGCGCAGGGACGGGGATTAGTTGCGGGTGCATCGGTACGAACTGTTTTAGAACTTGGAGGAATCACCGATGTGACGACAAAGATTCTTTCACGAAGCAAGAACAAGACGAACATTGCGCGTGCAACGATTAACGCGCTCCTTAAACTAGAAGCATAAGCGTATGGCAGGATTACATTCACTCACAAAAAGTACTCATCACAAGACCAAGAAACGCATTGGTCGTGGTGGAAAACGTGGAAAGACGAGCGGACACGGACACAAGGGTCAAAAGCAACACGGAAGACACGGTATTCGTCCAGAAATGAGAGATATGATTAAGAAACTTCCGAAACTGCGTGGCCACGGTATTAATCGTTCACGTACGGTACATGATGCGCGCATCACCAGTACTCCGGTGAATCTCTCACAGATTGAGGTAGCGTTTCGTTCCGGAGAAACCGTCAATCCAGAAGCACTCGTTACGCGTGGAATCATTGCAACGCGCGCAGGAAAGAATCCGCACGTAAAGGTGTTGGGAAATGGGACGCTCAAGAAAAAGATCGCGCTGGAAGGATGTGCTGTTTCAAAAACTGCCCAAGCAGCTATCGAGGCGGTGGGCGGTACGGTAAACTAACACAACATATGGTAGGAACATTTTTTCGAAAACTGAAACTCATCTTTATGGATGAATCGCTTCGCAAGCGGGTGTTATTCATGCTTGGTGCGTTGGTAGTATTTCGTATTCTTGCAACCATTCCCATTCCGGGAGTTGACGTGGTCCAGTTGGAGCAATTTTTTTCCAATAATCAATACTTGGGGCTGTTGAACATTTTTTCAGGAGGTGGGCTTGCCAATCTTTCTATTGTCATGCTTGGCGTCGGTCCTTTCATTACCGCATCGATTATTATGCAATTGATGACCGTACTCTCTCCAAAAATTAAATCAATGTATCAAGAAGAGGGAGAAGCGGGAAGAGCCAAGTTTGCACAATGGTCGCGATATCTCATGGTCCCCCTTGCTTTTATGCAAGCATTTGCATTCCTCACCCTATTGCAACAAAACGGCATTGTCGCATCACTTAACTTTGCAGACACCATGACCAACGTACTCATTATTTCAGCAGGATCAATTCTTCTGATGTGGATTGGTGAACTCATCACCGAATTTGGTATTGGAAACGGTGTGTCATTGATTATTTTTGCCGGCATTGTCGCGACACTCCCCAGTGTAGTGAGTCAACTCATCTTCACTTTTGATGTGTCACAACTACCACTGTATATAGGATTCTTGGCAGTGGGATTTGCGGTTATTGCCGGAGTGGTATTTATCACCGAAGCAGAGCGTCCCATTCCCATTACCTATGCACGACAAACACGCGGACAAAAACAATCAGGAGGTGTCTCAACATATCTTCCGTTGCGCGTTAATCAGGCGGGGGTGATTCCCATCATTTTTGCGCTCTCAATTATTCTATTCCCACAAATGGTTGCATCATTCTTTGCGACGAGCTCAATCCCTTCAGTTGCCAATGCAGCCGCAGCCATTGTCCAAGGACTTACAAACCAATGGATCTATGGAGGATTATACTTTGCCATGGTGTTCTTCTTCACCTACTTCTATACCGCGGTTACTTTTGATCCGAACCGTATTGCAAATAATCTACAAAAGAGCGGAGCGTTCATTCCGGGAGTTCGTCCAGGGAATCACACTTCAGAGCATGTGGGGAACATTCTGACACGCATTACACTTGTCGGAGCTCTGTTCTTGGGTGGCATCGCAGTACTGCCCATCATCATGCAGGGAATTACGGGAATCGCCACACTCACCATCGGAGGTACGGCGTTGTTGATTGCCGTTTCAGTGGTGCTCGATATCGTGAAAAGAGTCGAGGCACAGATATCTATTCGAGAGTACTAACTGATGTTCGTTGCGAATGTGGGGGTGCTATACTACCAACATGAAATACAACAATATCGTCATCATTTCAGGCCCCTCAGGAGCAGGAGAAGATTCTGTCATTGATGGAATTGCAAAACAAACAACCGTTAATCGAGTAGTGACCACCACCACTCGATCAATGCGCAGTGGGGAGTCAGAAGGCCATCCGTATCATTTTGTCACTGAAGCAGATTTCAATCTAGAGGAAATGGTTGAGTGGGCGAAAGAGTATAATGACAACCTCTACGGTGTCACCGTAGAAGAGCTTGAGCGCGTACAGCAGTTGCCAGGAGTTGGTGTTTGGAAACTTGAATACAAGGGAGTGATGGCCGCTCGCGAGAAATTCCCCGAGATGGTCTCTATTTTAATTACCGCACCAGAAGCGGTGCTTGAAGATCGCATCAGACGGCGTGATACGGCAAGTGACGAGCATATCAGAAAACGAATGGAGTATACACGAGAGTGGCTACAGCACACTGACATCTATGACTACATTGTTGAGAATACAGAGGGGGAGCTTCATAAAACTATTGAGGAAGTGATGGACATTCTTCGTAAAGAACAGTATCTTTAGCATCATGGAAGAACTTACAACCGTCATATTTCTTGGCATTCAAGGATCAGGCAAAGGAACACAAACTCGTCTATTACAAAAGTATTTGGAAGAACACACGAACACCAAAGCGTTGTATTTGGAAACCGGACAACTCCTTCGAAATTTTGCAGGACAGGAGGGTTATACCAATGAATTGGTGGACAACACTATCACTGCAGGAGAACTCCTCCCGTCATTTATGCCGGTGTATGTGCTGGGTCGTGAAATGATTGAACACTTCACGGGAGCCGAACACCTTATCTTTGACGGAGCTGCGCGGAGGGAGAATCAAACGGTGATGATTGACAGTATGATGCGCATGTACGGACGCACTCCCTACCATGTTGTGGTCATCAATATTCCAGAAGACATGGCGGTAGAGAGAATGCTCGGAAGAGGGCGTGAAGACGATACTAGAGAAAGTATTCAAAAAAGAATTGCGTGGTCAAAGGAGAATGAACAAGTGGTCATTGAGAAATTCAAGGGACTTAATTGTTCCGTACATCACATTGACGGAACGGGAACCATCGATGAAATACACGCTTTGATTTTAAGTGAACTCGGGTTGATATGATCGTTACCACAGAGCGGGAAAGAGAAATACTACGCGAGGGCGGGAGCATTCTTGGTACAATCTTGTACGCAGTTGCGAATCGGTGCGTGCCGGGAGTTTCTCTTCTGGAGCTTGATCAGTATGCACGTACGCTCATGGAAGCGCATAATGTCAAACCGTCCTTTCTCGGTTTCCACGATTTTCCCGCGGCATTGTGTATTTCAGTGAATGAGGGCGTAGTGCACGGTATTCCGGATGAATACATCCTCAAAGATGGAGACATTTTAACCTTAGACGGCGGGGTGTGGCATGAGGGGCTCTGTACGGATGCTGCACTCACGGTAGGGGTGGGAAACATAGCACAGGAGGACCAGAATCTCATCCGAGCGGCGCGCGAGGCGCGCGAGGCGCAAATAGCGGCTGCTGTTGCCGGAAATACGATTGGAGATATCGGTGCCGCATCAGAAAAAGTAGCGCGAAAGTATGGGTATGACTATCCACATGAGTTGGGAGGTCATGGCGTTGGCAGAGAGGTACACGAGCCACCGTTTGTGCCAAATTACGGAAAACGGGGAACCGGTGAGGTGCTCAAAGAGGGTATGGTATTAGCTCTTGAACCCATTTTAATTAACGGCAATGGCAAAGTTACGTTAGCAAATGACGGCTGGCTGTATGAAACTGTTGATGGATCACGTGCTGCTCAGTTTGAACACACGGTCATTGTGGGAAAGGATAAAGCGGAAGTTCTCACTGACGCTATACACTAACGGTCACCGAAAGAGGCGTTCCACTGATATAATGGGTGCATGTCTACACTTGAGGAAAGCACGCCGGTCGAGCGATTTCGTAGTCCTGAGGAGGAGCTCGCCTATCTGCGTGAGCGCGTTCGCATTAAAGAAACGGAGCTTGAGAGTGAAAAATCACCGTTTGAACGTGATCGAATTGCAAAAAGAGAAGTTCTGCACTATCAAGACACTCCCACACACGAAGTTTTGGAGGAAACGTATCAAGTACCGGAAGCGACATTGGTCAGTGAGCAGTTACGACTTGAACCCGAAGAGCATGATGTACAGATGACGGAGTTACTCGCCATGGTTACCGAACGAGGGATAAAAAATACTCTCGCGGTTGTTAAGAAGATGGGAAGCGCACATCTGGAAGACGATCTACATCGCGTATTGGTACGGTACGTAGCTGAAGGGTTTCCTACCAAAGGAGTGAAGCAAGGGTCAGAGACATGGCGTGCACTGCACATGGTGCTGTATGAAGTATCGCTCGCAGCACATACCGATGAGCAATATGAACTGGAAAAGCTCTTCGCCACCATGGAACAATTCTATGCCGGTATTGCCAACGTTGTGGGATCAGGTGGTGCAAAAAATCAGGACGTATTCTCATTGGAGATTGCGGTGCAAGAAGGCGGTGAGGAAGCCATCTTCTATGTTGCGGTTCCGGGAAAGAGAAAAGATTTGTTCGAAAAACACATGAGTGCAACATTTCCACATGCGCATATTGATGAAATGCGTGGCGATTACAATATTTTTAATTATGGCGGTGTACACAAGGGAGCGTATGCCAAACTGGAAAAAAGCCCCGCATTTCCGCTGAAACAATACTCGGAGTTTTCACACGACCCACTGAATATACTGCTCTCTTCATTCAGTCAGTTGCAAAAACACGGGGAGGGTGCAGCAATACAATTTGTGGTGGGAGACCATGGAGATACGTACAGCAAACAGTACAACGATGTCATCAGTTATCTTCGAAAAGGAAAAAGTGTATCAAAAGCTGTTGCGTATGGAACCCGTCCATTCAGCGAGGCAAAAGATCAATTTAAAAAAAGTCTTGGTGAAGTGCTATTCAACAAGACAGATAGTGGAGAGTCTCGGGAAAAAATCGTGGACGAACTCGCACTGGAGGCGATTACCAAAAAGGTAAGTAGCAAGATCGTTCCGGTTACCATACGAATTGTAACATCAGCTGAAGACGAAACGCGCGCAGAGAATATTATGGAAAATATAAGCGCGTCATTTAATCAATTCGAGGAAGCGCAGGGCAATCGATTGAGCTTCAAGAGACAAACTGGAAATGCATTAAGAACTTTTTTACACGATTTCTCATTTAGGAAGATTAGTTTGAAAAATGTGCTGCCACTGTCTCTTGCCGAGCTGACTTCACTGTACCATCTCTCGGGAGAGGGTATATCAACCTCAAGAGAATTAAAGCAATCTCGTGCGAAAAAAGTTGCAGCTCCCATCCATGTTGGAAAGACAAGCGATGAAGGCGTTGTGTTGGGGAAGAATACCTTTGGAGGAGTGGAAACAGACGTTCGCTTTCTTTCCGAGGACAGAATGCGTCATTTCTATGAAATTGGACAGACCGGTACGGGAAAAACCGTCCTCATGAAAAACATGATTATCCAAGATATTCGCAACGGAGAAGGATGTTGCTATATCGATCCGCATGGATCAGATATCGTTGATGTGCTTGCAGCCGTTCCGCCTGAGAGATACGGAGACGTTATCTATTTCGATCCTGTACATACACAGATGCCGATGGGTCTTAACATGATGGAATATGATCCTGCGTTTCCTGAACAGAAAACGTTTGTGGTGAACGAATTATTCAGCATTTTTGAGAAGCTCTTTATGAAGAAATCTCCCGAGTCTCTCGGTCCTATGTTTGAACAGTATTTCAGAAATGCAGCGATGCTTGTACTTGAAGGTATGGAGCCCGGAACGGCGACGATAGCGGATATACCGAGGGTTCTTACTGATGCACCATTCAGGCATGCGTGTGTAGCGAGATCTCAAAACCCCATTGTAAATCAATTTTGGACCAACATTGCAGAACAAGCAGATGGTTATGCTGCTTTGAAAAACATTGTTCCATACATCACCGCCAAGACTGATATATTCTTAAGTGACGAAATAGTGCGACCGATTATTGCTCAACAACAATCAGCATTCAACTTCAGAGACATATTGGATAACCGGAAAATCTTGCTGGTGAATCTCTCAAAAGGGATGTTGGGCGACTTGAGTTCAGAACTTCTCGGACTCATTATCGTCGGGAAGTTTTTGCAAGCCGCGCTGTCACGCGTTGATGTGATACATACGGGAGGGACCATTCCGGACTTCTATCTCTACATCGATGAATTTCAAAACTTCACCACACCATCTATTGCGGTCATGCTCTCGGAGATACGAAAATACAGACTATCACTCAATCTCGCACACCAATTCATAGCACAATTAGATGATCGAATCAGAGATGCTGTATTTGGAAACGTGGGTACCACCTGTGTATTTCGTGTTGGCTCTGAAGACGCTGCGTTTTTGGAAAAACAATTTCAACCTGAATTTAGCGCGAGCGACATAGCTGGACTTGATAACTTCAATGCTTACGTCTCTCTTTTGGTCGGCGGGAAACCGTCGAAGCCGTTTAATATGGTTACCGTTCCGCCTGAGCAAGTGGATTTTGCAAAAGTGGAAGAGCTCAAACAGATGTCTTACCACACATACGGCAGAAGCAAAGTGGAGGTAGAAGCAGAAATAGCCGCTAGATATAATCAGCAACGTATGCCTATAATATAGATGCGTATGAAAGAACACATAACCATCGGACTCAAGTGGATTTCACTTTTTGCAGCAGCAGTTATCCTCTACGCTGCAGCAACTTCAATTACCCAAACGTTTCCGTCAAATAATGTGGCCTCAGCGAATGTTCCTCGGAGTGATATCGGTGTCAAATTAGGCGGTATTGTACATGATGTTGTACGGAATATACGGGCGCAGCATCCTGATTCGCTCATCACTCACGCACATGTACTTGCACTGATGTGTCAGGAACTTCCGTCACTGCGTATTGATGACACAAACTCTGAAGGAAGACAAGAAGGATACACACAGGTGATTACGAGCACCTACAAAGGACTAACGAGCGGATCTATGGTGGGAGGTGCATGTGCATATACCGCGGGTCTTGAAGCGGGGGCGTGCGCGGACGCATCCGCAAGAACACAAAACGCTCGTTGTTCTATTGAAGTAGGTGCATGTTTGTACGACACATTACTTACACAGTGCGGAGGAGATGTTGCGTGCGCATACAATGGGTATAACACGGGATCAGTGACAAGAAGAGCAAATGGCTTGTCTGATTTTACACAGGGGTATGCTAATGTAGCCAAGGGAGCATTGTGTGCAAAGGCAGCGTACAATCGACCGGTGTGGGATGCTATTATGGAGACGGTTTCAACACTCACTGGAGGAACCTTTCGAACGGATGACGCCACACCAATTCCCGTATCACCAAACAATGTGCAAATGCAGAATCCCGTAATGCCGGCCACTCTTTTTGGACAAAACAATTCCGGGCCCGGTGGAATCATCTCCCAATTTTTGCGAACCACTCCTCAGAATACCTCACCACCTAAGACCAGTACGGTTCCACGTACCGATCCGGTCACTCAAAGACCTTCCCTAGGGGCAGCGACCCCAACGCCAGAGAATACCTCACCTACGCTGGTATGTGTTCCGCGTACCATTGTGCCGCAAGAGGAGGCAATCATATTATGGGCATGCGGAAAAGGGTACGTTACGGCAGACAGCGAGAACCTCAACATTGACGGGAAGCTCATTGGTGCGACGCGAGTTTCTCCTTCAGAGACAACCACATACGCCATTACCTGCGGCAAAGGAGAAATACAACAGAAGGCACGTTGCACTATCGAGGTAGAGCCGGAATTCTCCTTCTAAACATCTGTAGTGGAATATGCTACAGTACCTTCATATTTGTAACGAACATAACTATGACGAGTAAGAAAGAGCGCACGTTTGTGGCGGTTAAACCTGACGGAATTCAAAGAAATCTGATCGGTGAAATCATTAAAAGGTTTGAGAATAGAGGTCTCAAACTTGTTGGTATTAAGATGGTTGTTCCAACTGATGAGCAGATAGAAGCACACTATTTAGTGAACCCGGATTTTAAGACCATTGTCGGCGCAAAGACTATTGAGTCGTATAAAAAGAAGGGAGAGAATCCGCCAACTGAAGATCCTGAAACACAAGGACAATTTGTCCTCGACACACTCAAGAAATATATGGCGTCAGGACCAATCGTTGCGATGTGTTGGGAAGGAGTTCACGCGGTGGAAATTGTTCGAAAAGTTGTAGGAGGAACCGAGCCTCGATCCTCAGACGTAGGGACTATTCGAGGAGATTATGTTATCGATTCATATCAACTTGCCGACACTGATCAACGAGCGGTACGAAATCTCATACACGCATCAGGTGATAAGGGTGAAGCGGAAAAAGAAATTGAGCTGTGGTTTAGCAAGAGTGAGCTCATAGACTATCGACTGGTGCAAGAACAGATGCTCTACGACGTTAATTTGGACGGCATTCTCGAGTAGTGATATACTATACTCAGCCGTAGGGCATTCCTGCTTAATTGGATTTTTCAGGGAGATCGAATCGTAAGGTACCGTGGTACTTTTCTGAGATCACCCACCTGGTTTTTCCAGGTATGCCCACGGCACGTAAAAATCCGCAACACCAGTCGCGGATTTTTACGTGCTAAAATAATCGTATGAAGTCAAAACTAACGTTTGCAGGAGGTGCGGGAACGGTAACCGGAGCTCATTTTTTGCTCGAAACAGGCGGAAAAAAAATACTCATCGATTGCGGTCTCCTGCAGGGCGGAGGGGCGTATGGGAAAGATGAAAACTATGAAGCGTTTCCCTATGATCCATCACATATAGATATATTGTTCCTCACACACGCACACGCTGATCATATTGGAAGGGTTCCCAAGCTGGTCAAAGATGGATTTCGAGGAGTCATATACTCAACCACAGCAACAAAAGATTTGTCCGCAGTTATGTTTGAGGATGCGCTACGTATCTTGCGACAGGAAGCACAGAAAAGAGAAACAACTCCGTTATATGAATCTGTGGATGTGCAGACGGCACTGTCGCTTTGGGAGGTAAGAGCATACCACGATCGCTTTGATATTGGTGATGGGATTACCGTACAATTTCTCGATGCGGGACATATACTGGGGGCTGCTATGATTGAATTTATACGAAACGATGTGAAGTTTGTTGCAACAGGAGATCTGGGCAATTCTCCCGCCCCACTTTTAAAAGATACTGAGGCAGTACGTGGTGCGCACTATCTTCTCATCGAAAGTGTTTACGGAGATCGGGTACATGAAGATCGCAGTGATCGAGTGCAATTACTACAGCAAGCGCTGACTGATGCAGCACGAGAGGGGAAGACACTACTCATACCTTCGTTTGCAATACAGCGAACACAATTGTTATTGTATGAAATCAACAAGATGATCGAGGCACAAGATGTTCCCGAAATACCTGTGTACTTGGACGCTCCTCTAGCGAGTGCAGTGACTGACGTATATCGAAAGTATACTCATCTCTTTAACGACAACGTACAGCAGGAGATTGCAGCAGGAGATGACATCTTCAACTTCCCTCGGTTTGTCACTATAGATACACCGCAAGCATCAAAAGAGTTATTGAGTATTCCCGGCCCAAAGGTAATCATTGCGGGCTCAGGTATGTCGACCGGTGGGAGAGTACTGATGCATGAGACGAGTATTTTGGGTGATGAGAACGCCATTATACTGTTTGTTGGGTACCAAGGAGTTGGTACGCTCGGTCGTCGTATACAAGATGGGGCGTCGGTCGTCACTATTAACAATAAGAAGATTCGGGTGCGTGCTGAGAAGAGAACCATCCGTGGTTTTTCTGCGCACAAAGATAGAGAAGGACTGATGGCGTTTGTGGCAGAATCCAAAGATTCGTTACAAGAAGTATTTGTGGTTATGGGAGAACCCAAATCATCACTCTTCTTAGTGCAGCGGTTGCGCGATTTTCTCGGCGTGATGGCAACTGCACCTGATGTTGGTGCTGTGGTATCCTTAGATTTCTAGACATGAAAAAAGGGACGATTATACATATGGTAGGAATAGTTGTGTTGGTGGGAGCACTTGTTGTCACGACGTCATTACAATCTTCAAGAGCAAAAACATTTCAGAGGAAAATAGAACAGCAGCAGGTACTCATCCTTGACTACGAAGATGCACTTGCCGCGCAGACACAAGAGCTCGAAGCGCATAAGGATTTCATTCGTGTACTGCGTGCACAATCCAATCAAAGTGCATACAATCTTTCAAACATTGAGTCTCTGGTTGCACAAGCAACACAGACCATCACGGATATCAAGAAACTTGAAGAAGCGGATCGAGAGTCGCTTGCGAAGTACTCCAAAGTATTTTTTCTTAACGAGCATTACGAACCGGATAATTTGACAACCATTCCTTCTGCGTACACTGCATCAGACAAAACACTGCAGTTGACATCATCAGTGCTTCCATTTGCGACAGATATGCTCAATCAGATGGAGGAAGACGGACTGTCCCCGAGAATAGTTTCTTCGTTTCGGTCTTTCGGCTATCAGGCAGATTTAAAAAACAGAAATACCATTACCTACGGAGAGGGAACAGCCAACCAATTTGTTGCAGATCAAGGATACTCAGAACATCAGCTCGGAACAACCATTGACATCAGTAATGCGAAATATGGGGGAGAACTTTCTCTATTCGAATCAACTCCTGAATATGCATGGCTCGTCCAAAATGCGTACCGGTATGGATTTATACTCTCGTACCCTCAAGATAACGCGTACTATGCGTTTGAACCATGGCACTGGCGTTTTGTGGGAGTTGAGCTTGCAACTTACCTTAATCGAGAAGGACAGTACTTTTACGACTTACCACAAAGAGAAATAGATGCGTATCGACTCAAAATGTTTGAAAGATAACTTCCGCTACCGCACTTTCTCTACAATTCGTTTGAATGTTTCAGGATGTTCTCGTGCTATTTCCGAGAGCATTTTTCTGTTTATCGTGATGTTTTTTTTAGTCACGGCGTCGATAAAGGTACTATACGACATTCCCAAAGGACGAAGGGCGGCATTTACTCTAACAGTCCATAGTTGTCGAAAGTCACCTTTTTTCTTTCTTCTGTGTGCAAACGCGTGATTACCTGCGTGTGCGATAGCTTCACGTGCTTGGCGTTCCTTGGTTGAACGACCAAAGCGATATCCCTTCACGCGTTTCAGCACATTTTTTCGTGTTTTCAGTGATGTTGTTCCTCTTTTTATTCGTACCATACAAAATTATTTACCGGGGAGAAAACGCCCGCGCATCATATTGGACATGTTAATAACCTTCGAGCGACCTTTGGCAAGACGTGCACGACCACGTGCTTTGGCATTAAAGTGGTTCTGTCCAGGCGTACGAGCAATGATCTTCCCGTTTTTCGTAATTTTAAGGCGCTTTGCGTATGATTTATTTGTTTTCATGTTTCTCTTGTTTTTTACCGCTTTTGTCCGGTTCAATCACCACGGTAAGTCCCTTCGGACTTTTCTTTATGTCGTCGGCAATCTTAAAGGATTCTCCGACAATTGCAAGGAATCGTGCGAGGCGTTCCTTCAGAAAATCAAATTCCATGTATTTGTACCGTCCCCATAAGAAGAGGTCAATTTTTACACGATGCCCATCTGCAATCCATTCTCCAACTTTTTTAGCTTTGCGGGCAAGGTCTCCTTCACCGGTACCAATTTTCACTTGCGTTACTTTGGTCTCAGTGACGTGAGATTTCGCTTTAATTTCCTTCTCTTTCTTCTTTAATTCATATTTATACTTCCCGTAATCTCCAATACGCGCAACCGGCGGTACTGCTTTAGGGGACACCTCGATAAGATCAAAACCTTCCTCCAGAGCTTTGTGAAAAGCATCTTTGGTGGACATGATGCCAAGATTTTCTCCCGTAAAGCCAACTACACGCACTTGGGGTGCGCGAATACCCTCGTTAATTCGTACTTCGTCTATCATGTAAAAAAGAAACGCCGTTTACGGCGTAGATACTATATACCATATATGTGGCAGTCAGACAATAGGTGCACCCGACGGGCGCACCTATTCTATTTCAAACGGAAACGCTCTATTGAGCTTCTTGCGAGTTGTTACAACCATCGTGTCATGGCAGCTAAGCTCCTCAAGAAGCATTTTGAGCGCTTGCTCTGGATGCGTAACCGCACGCATCATCCCCAAAAGGGCCTTCAGGCGCTTGTGGAGCGCGCGGTCAAGCATCACTACATGTGTTTTCATGATACTACCCTCCTCCTTTTAGTATAGCAGACTATCCGAACTGTTTCAGTTCTTTTTCGTAGTCGTGCTCAAATAATTGCCACATGGAAAGGAAAAAAGCAGTGATCACCGGTCCGATGATAATGCCCGCAACACCAAACATGGAGAGTCCTCCCAGTACCGAAAGCAGTATTAACACGTCAGACATAGCAGCATCGTGGGCGACGAGTATGGGACGAAGCACGTTATCAATCACGCTGATGATAATCGCCCCAACGAGCAGCACCGTCACGCCTTCCCAGGTATTTCCTGAGAGCATAAGTAGTAACCCTGCCGGTAACCACACAATTGCCGGACCAACTGCGGGAATGAGTGCAAAGACTCCCATGACTGTCGCCCACAAAATAGCGCTTGGAATACCGACGACCAGAAAGAGAATACCTCCGATGAGTCCTTGAATGAGCGCGATAATGAAGGTTCCCTTAAACATCGCGTGCACAATAGCCACAAAGCGGCCAAAAAGGATTTTTTCTTTCGCATCCCCAAGAGGAAGCGCCTGCATAATGCGTTTTCCAATGGTGGTTCCATCTCTAAACGTAAAGAAAAGTATGTAGAGCATCAACAGCGTACCGATAATCGTATTAAACGTCGCTTTGCCAATATCAAACGCATAGGTGCCAATTTGAGCACTGAAATTTTGTGCAAATGAAACCAATTTAGCTTCCAGTTCATTGGTGTCAAAACCAAATGTCTCAAGTGGCGCAAGAATGGTGCTTGTGTTGGCAAACATACTCATGGCGGTTGCGTCATCTTGCGTTAGGTTGATGTATAAAGAAACGGCCTCATTGGCCACGAGTGTTCCCAGTAGGTAAATAGGGACCAGTACCACTACTAAAATAAAAGAAATGGTAAGCAGAGACGCTACTGCGGCTTTTTTCTTAACAAACGTATATATGCGCATATGTACTGAGTGGAACAGTATGGCGAGTACGATTGCCCAAAAGATTGAGGAAATGTAGTCACTGATCAGCCAACCAAACAGAGCGGTTGAGACAATTAAGAGAGAGATAAACAAAATGGTCTGAATGGTTTTAAAATGCATGTGTGTAGTGTAACAACACTATGCGTACGTGCAAAGTACGATATACTGATACCAATAGTAATAAGTAATATACCTATGCAATCTGTAAGAAATCTCATTGACCGATTTGATTGGTCACTCACCTCAATCATCAAAATCGCGGTCGCGATTGCGGTCGTTGCAGTGACGCTCGCGATAGTTGTCGGAGTAATCGGCGTAGCCACAAACAAGGTGTTTAATCTGGAGAAGTATAAGGATAGTGTGATGACAGAGAGATTCGTTGACAGGGCACAAATGGCAATATCGGAACCACCCTTTGTGTATGGAGGAGGAGATGACGCGGAAGAATATGAACGACGCAGCTATGATGTTTCGTACAAAACACGAAAATTTGAAGAAACATGTGCTGCCATTGAAGCACTGAAACCTTTGGAGTATGTGGTGTTTGATTCCGCAAATAATTCAGATAAGAGATGTAACTACACCTTTAGAGTAGAGCTTGCATATGAGGAAGAGATTGTGACTTCTTTGCAAGACATGAATCCGACTGACTTCAGGGAAGATTCATATACTCTTGAGCGGAGTATAGAGAATAGCGAAAGTGAACTCGAGATGCAGCGGCGTCGTCTTGCATCTGCGCAAACAACACTTGCTCAAGCTGAGGTTGCATTCAACACCCTTATCGCACAAGCAACACGCGAAGGTGATACCGGTACGCTTTCGGAGGTAATCAATAATAAAATCAATACGATTGATCGACTCACTCAACAAATTCTTTCGACACAAGAGCGGATTGATCGACTCGAACGCGGATTAGGCCAGCAAACCGATCAGATAGCGTACGCACACTTTAATACCTCAGTGGAAAGAGTGGTATTTGTTGACACGACATATATGGGATCTCTCTGGCAGCAGAACCTTACCGACTTAGTGGATAATGCAAATGCAGTGCTCATCGCTCTCACACTGGGATTGCTCGGATTTATACTCGAAGCCGTGCGATTGGTGGTCTACGCCACTATTGTAATTATAGGAGCCGCGTTGCTTGCTCGTGCACTGTGGGTGGTGGTAAAGAAGATTTGGCGGTGGAATCCACGAAAGAACACTTGAGATATTAGTTCGCACTCTCGATAATACGCTCAACCTCATCCAAGTCATCGGTAATGGTGAAGAGATTGAGATCTTCCGGAGAAATAGTGCTATGTGTCTCCAATAGGATTGTCTGAGCAAAGTGCATAACGGGATTCCAGTATGCAGAACCAACACAAATAACCGGCGCATAGGGTGCCTTGTGTGTTTGAAGAAGCGTAAGGATTTGGAAAAATTCGTCCAGTGTCCCGTACCCACCCGGGAAGAAAACGTATGCCTCTCCTGAGAAATACAACGCCATTTTTCTTGATGCAAAGAAGGTGAAATTAACACTGTCCGTTACGTATCTATTCGTCGCCTGTTCCATAGGTAGTTCGATGTTAAACCCGACACCGTTGTTACATGCCTGTTGTGAGCCACGGTTACCTGCTTCCATGATTCCGCCACCGCCACCGGTAATCACCGTGTATCCTTTTTTGCAAATACGTGCCGAGAGTTCTTGTGCCTGCTGGTAGTATTGATTATCCGGTTGCAATCGTGCGGAGCCAAAGAAGGTCACGGTCTTTTCGTACTTTTGTACAGCGGCAAAACCCTCCAGGAGTTCCTGCTCAAAATGAGCTGCTTTCTCTTGCAGCATCTTACTCACCGCGTGCATTTTCACCGCTCCTTCTTTGGAAGTACTGTTAATACCCAAGTCTTGTGTGTTGTGTGTCATATGCGCAGTATTATACAGCAATATGAATTACACACATAACCTTCCTGATAGGTTGGTGCGGTGCGGTATACTGGGTATATATCAGTAACCAAATAGCACGTATGATTACAGCAGGAGTGGGTGTGGGATACGGCGACGACGCGCATCAAGCAGGTGTTGATGCCTGTCTTCAAGCGAAGACCGAACTGGGTGATGCAAAACCACATTTAGCCATTGTCTTGGCTTCAGTTGAGTATGATCAGGAAGCGGTACTTGCAGGAGTACGTTCAATTAGCGGCGACACACTACTGGTGGGTTCATCAACTGCAGGAGAAATTACCACCAATGGTCCTGTTGATAGGCACTCAGTGGTCATCATGCTGCTCTCATCAGAGCATGTTTCGTTCTGGGCGGGCGTTGGAGAAGGTATTTCCGAAAGCGCCACTGAGGCAGGAAGAAAAGTGGCAATCGCCGTTACCGAACAAACCGATGAAGCACTGAAGACCTTCATCATGTTCCCGGATGTATTGGTGGGAAACGGGGCAGATATTGTGCGCGGTGCACTCGAGGAATTAGGTCCTCACTTCCCGTTGGTGGGGGGTGCTTCAGGTGATGATTTCAGATTTGAAAAAACGTACCAGTACTTAAACGACAAGGTGTATTCAGGAACGGTGGTTGGCGTGGGAATCTCAGGTGATTGTACATTTGGAATTGGAGTAAAGCACGGGTGGATTCCCATTGGCATGCCCAAGAAGGTTACCAAGGCCGAAGGGTCGGTATTGCACGAACTCGATGAGAAACCGGCCATCTCGGTATATGAAGACTATTTCGGCGAAGAAGGAGCCAAAGAGTTGAAAGAAAAAACACTTGCTCAATTAGCCATTACCTATCCTTTGGGCATGAAGGTGGAAGGAAGTGACGAGATGCTCATTCGAGATCCCATAACGGTCGATGAGCACGGATCAATCACGTGTGCTGCGGAAATTCCCGAAGGATCGGAGATTCAGTTGATGGTAGGTTCTCGTGAAGAGGCGGTTAAAGTAGCTGAAATTGCTGCTCAGAGTGCCGTAGAACAATTAGAGGGGGTCAAACCAAGTGCAGTTATTATTTTTAACTGTATTGCGCGAAACAAACTTTTTGGAGAGCGTTCGGGGGATGAAATTGAGGCAATCCAGAGAGCGGTTGGTGCCGAGACCCCACTGATCGGGTTTTACACATACGGAGAACAGGCGCCGCTTGGAGGTGAGGTTCGTAATATCGAGAAGTGTAACCCCGCCTTTCATAATGAAACGGTGGTCATTCTTACGCTTGCATAAATATGGATAAGGATGCAGAAATAGCGCGACTCAAAAAGATGCTCGAAGATCAGGAGATGAGTGCAAAGATGCTTGTTCGTCGAGATCTCGAACTTACCCGTGCACATGAAAAATTGGAAGAATTGGGGCGTCTTAAGTCCGATTTCGTCTCAGTCGTGGCACACCAATTGCGGACACCTCTTTCAGTTACCAAATGGGCACTTGATATGCTCTGGGATACCAACAGACAATCTATGTCAACAGAACAGGCGCAGGTATTGGCACGGGGGCGCGAGAGCAACGAGCGTATGATTACGTTAGTGGACGATTTGTTACGAGTAGATTTGCATGAAGGGGGAAAGATACAGTATTCATTCGATGAAATGTATCTGCAAGATGTAGTGAAAGCCGTTGCACATCAGCTTGAGGCGATTGCGGTGCAACGTGATGTAACCATGGTGGTGGAATTGGAGAAAACAGCACCCAAAGTGAAAGGAGATGCCGACAAATTAGGTTCGGCGGTACAGAATCTCATAGAAAACGCACTTAAATATACGCCACAGAACGGTTCGGTAACCGTCAGTTTGTATCGAGACGGAGCACAGGTAATCGTTTCGGTAAAGGATACGGGCATCGGTGTTCCCAAATCAGAGCACGAGAAGATATTTTCTCGTTTCTATCGGGGAGAAAATGCAATACGGACGGTCACTGAGGGGTCGGGACTCGGATTATTCATTGCACAGAAGATTGTTCGGCGTCACGGTGGTAAAATATGGTTTGAAAGTGAAGAAGGTGAGGGTGCAACTTTCTTCTTCTCTATTCCCGTTAATAATAATGTATAACATATGTCAATAGAATCACCATTAAAGCTACTGGTAGTAGAAGACGAACCATTTTTGCGAGACTTGTTACTCATGAAGTTTAATAACGAGAATGTGAACGTTACCTACACAGATCAGGGCGAAGATGCGCTTCGTCTCGCACAAGAGGAACGTCCTGCTGCAATACTACTTGATCTGGTACTTCCCGGTATGAGCGGGTTTGAGATTCTACACAAGTTGAAGGAATCCGAAGAAACAAAAGATATGCCTGTGATCGTACTCTCAAATCTCGGTCAAGAGTCTGATATTGATCGTTGCGTGGAAGCGGGAGCTGCGAAAGTGCTTGTGAAGGCGCATTCGAGTCCGGCGGCAATCATTGCAACCGTGCACGAGGTAGTTGGTGTGTAGTAAAAGAATAACAGTGTTCAAATGGGATCTTGGTAACTGCAAAAACCGCTCATGAAAGCGGTTTTTGGTTTTTGTGGAGGTGGGGGCTACGAAACCCCGTCCATGAAAGCTTGCGAGCATGCTGCTACAAAGTATAGTTTACTCTGTTTTTAAATATAAAACGTAAAGAGTAAACAAAACCGTTTTATATCGATTTCCTAAAATTTAAATGAAATGGCGGATCACGTATCTCATCGAGTTCGATATTTTGACACCGCGTTTACCGTATCGAACATCAGGCAAGGCGATGGCCGCTTAGGCTAGTGCGTAAGCGAAGCCGAAGTCTTTCGCCTGGAAAGGCGAGAGAACTCCGCGTGCAGTTTTAGATGCACTTATTGTTTTGAAGAGTTGGTAAGGCAGTCTCCTCACTGCCACTTTGCACATAAACACAAGGGCTTCCTGTCGAAACATAGTCACCCCCCACCTTCAATCACGTGCGTGATTGAAGGTGGGGAACGGCTAACGGCGTTTCATTGTCCGTTCGATTGAGCGCTTTGTCTCTCTCTCTTTAATCAGCTCTCGTTTATCATGTCGTTTCCTACCCCGCGCAAGGGCGAACGAGAGCTTCAATCGATTACCTTTACTATACCACGCTATTGGGACTAATGTCAAACCCTTCTCTACATCTGCACCAGAAAGCTCAGCAATCTCTTTCCTCGAGAGGAGTAATCGTCGCACACGTTCAGGATCGTACGATTCCGGCGTATTTTCACTCTGATACGGCTGAATGGTTGCCCCCACTAGGTATGCCTCTCCACCACGGACAACGACACGTGCTCCCGTTAAACTGCCACGCTTTTCTCGGAGTGACTTCACTTCAAAACCACGCAATTCAGCTCCCGCCTCAAACTCCTTGAGCAATTCAAAGTCAAATCGCACACGTTTATTATCGACGAGGATCATATACCGTTACTATACATGACTGTAGTGCATATATATAGGTCATATGGTACAGTGTCGCCACTATGGCAGCACAGAAAAAAACACCAAAAAAGCGTGCCTCGCAAAGGAAAAACAAGAATCTGACACAGGGAGGGTTCATGATGCAACTGCTACTCACAGTGATTATCTTCACCGTGCTGCTTCTTTCTTTCTCGGCAGTAAATAATGTACTTGACAAGAAGGAAGAGGTTTCGCTCTCACAGCTCGCCGCTGATATCAATAATGGGTTGGTCAGTGCAGTTGAAGTGAGTGGAGAGAACATAACGGCAACCTACAGTGCGCCGGAGGATGAAGAGGAGGTGGTAAAAAAATCAAAGAAGGAAGCTGAAAGCGGACTTACCCAAACACTTTCAAATTACGGCGTGGATGCTGAATCGCTTTCTGCGGTACATATTTCAATTGTTGACCCCAGTGGTTTTCGCTATTGGTTTATGACCCTTGCACCCTTAATGATTCCGATTGTAATCATTATTGCAATTATCTGGTATCTTTCACGTTCCGTTAAAGGTTCGGGAATGCAGGCATTTACGTTCGGACAAAGCAAGGCGCGAATGATCAATCCTGACGACAAATCACAGCGAGTGCTGTTTAGTGATGTGGCTGGTGCAAAAGAGGCCAAAGAAGAACTTACGGAAATTGTCGATTTTTTAAGTAATCCAAAAAAATTCCTGCAGATTGGAGCAAAGATTCCCAAGGGAGTGATGCTTATGGGTGGTCCGGGTACCGGGAAAACACTCCTGGCTCGTGCCGTTGCGGGAGAGGCGAACGTGCCCTTCTTCACCATCTCAGGATCGGAATTTGTGGAAATGTTTGTGGGTGTGGGTGCAAGTCGCGTACGGGACTTATTTAAAATGGCAAAAAAAGTATCTCCAGCCATTGTCTTTATCGATGAGATTGACGCGGTTGGTCGTGTTCGAGGTACGGGAGTAGGTGGTGGAAATGACGAGCGGGAACAGACACTCAATCAAATTCTTGTCGAAATGGATGGGTTTGAACCGAATGAAAAAGTGATCGTTATGGCTGCGACAAACCGACCGGATGTGCTTGATCCGGCACTGTTGCGTCCAGGGCGATTTGATCGGCGCGTCACCATTGATCTTCCGGATCGAGAAGGGCGTGAAGGCATACTTGAAATTCACTCACGGAAAAAGCCTCTAGGTGCGGACACTGACCTGAAGGTGATCGCAGAGCGTACTCCCGGATTCTCCGGAGCCGACTTGGCAAATCTCATGAACGAAGCGGCAATTCTTGCAGCTCGTGAAGATAGAAAGGAAATCACACAGTATGACCTCATTCGATCAATTGAGAAAGTGATGCTTGGTCCGGAGCGAAAGAGTCATGTGTTGAATCCCAAGGAAAAAGAGATTACTGCATATCACGAGGCGGGGCATGCCCTTGTGGCCTCGGTACTACCCTTTGCTGATCCGGTGCACAAGATATCAATTATTAGTCGGGGACGTGCTGCAGGGTACACCTTAAAGCTTCCTTTTGAGGATCGCAAGATGCAATCAAAGAAAGAATTTATTGACGACATTTCAGTTTCACTCGGAGGGTACATTGCCGAAAAAATGATATTTGATGACGTCACCACCGGTCCCTCAAACGACTTGCAAGTGCTTACCAATCTTGCGCGTAATATGGTGACGCGTTGGGGTATGTCAGACGCGTTAGGCACCGTTGCCCTTGCGGGAAACGATGGAAAAGCGTTGTTTGGCAGTGGTGTGCATGGCACGGAACATTCAGAGAAGGTCTCTGCTGAGATAGATGCTGAGGTGAAGAAGATTATTGATGCATCATATGCAACCGCTGAAAAAATACTTACGAAAAATAAGAAGGTACTTGACGCCATTGCGCAACGCTTAATCAGAGACGAGACGCTTGAGCGTGATGCATACGAAGACATTCTTCGGGAACACCATATTCCACTAAAGCAGAAGGAAGATATCGAGCACACTGCGTAGCAGGAGCGACTATTTGATATTTAAGGAGGTTGGCACTACTATAGTATCACTCCACCCTTAGCTCAGTTGGTTAGAGCACCAAGCTTATATCTTGGCGGTCCTAGGTTCGAATCCTAGAGGGTGGACAGTATTGCTTTTTTAAGGAAATAGTACGAATATGTATATATGAGTGTTTTTCCGTTTACAAAACCACTACTAACATTTATCGTCACGATTGCACTGATAACACCCACAATCACCAAAGCGGTAACGCATGATGAATTGCGTGCACAAATTCAAAATCTCCTTGCTTTGGTTAATACACTGCAGCAGCAAATTGAAGCGCAGCGCAGCGCACCACTTCCCAACACTCCGGCATGTCCGTCCATTGTGCGAACACTCAGTCGTGGAGATAGGGGAAATGACGTAGTACAGCTACAACAATTCCTTCAGGGGCAGGGGGTGTATACTTATCCGCGCATTACCGGATACTTTGGAGTGGCAACCGAGCAGGCCGTACAAACGTGGCAGCGTACACAAGGTATAGCATATGGCGGTTCTCCAATAATTAATGGTTTTGGCATTGTGGGCCCCAAGACGCGGGCAGCCATAATAAATACATGTGGTGGTAGTAGCGCGACAGTGATAGCAAGCTCATGCAAGACGTGGTATGACGGATGCAACGATTGCACCAGGTCATATACCGGCGGTCCGGGTGCATGTACACAACGAGCGTGTCTTACCAGTACCGCGCCATACTGCAAGTCATATTTTCCAAATACACCAATACAGCCGGTTGTACAATCGGTAAGTGGCCCCACAACACTCGAGGTATATTCTCAAGGCACATGGAACCTGCGCATTGCCGGTTCACATATGGTCGGTATGGTATATGACATTAATTGGGGTGATGGCGTCATTGAGCAATACACCGCACCATCTAGACTACGGTTTACGCACACGTATACACAAGAGGGGATATATATCATTACGGTCACACTGCGGAGTGTGACAAACACCAAAATCACCACTGCGTCAACAACTGTGCGTGTTACGGGCAGACAGGGGGCGATATGTACACTGCAATATGCTCCCGTATGCGGTGTTACCTCACAAGGTGCATTGGTAACATACGGCAATGAGTGTCAAATGAGGGGTGCCGGATCGGTAAAAGTGTATAACGGACCATGTAACTAACTATTCCATATGTAAGGAGTGTGTATGTTTGAGTACACGCGCTTTAAGTACGGGATGTTTTACAAGACTGGGGTCATGTGCAACGAGTTTTTTCGCCTCTTCTCTTGCAGCTGCTACCATTTTTAGGTTTTGGAGCGCCTCCATTCCTATGTCAGACACCCCCCATTGTTGCGATCCTGCAAGTTGTCCTGCTCCACGTAATGTTAAATCCGCTTCTGCCAAGACAAAACCGTCAGAAGCTTTCTCAAGTGTTTTTAACCGGTCAATGGATGTTTTTGTCTTTGTCTCAGAGAACAGGTAACAGTAGGGGCGGTGACTTGAACGCTGTACTCGTCCACGAAGTTGGTGAAGTTGTGAGAGTCCAAAACGCTCAGCACCTTCTATAATCATTACCGTGGCATTTGGAATGTTTACCCCCACTTCCACTACTGAGGTAGCCACGAGAATATCTATTGCACCACCTTCATAATCGGACATGACATCTTCCTTCTCCTGAGGTGTCATTTTTCCGTGCAATATACCCACCGTGTAATCTGAGAATGGTCCGTTGGCCAACCGCTTCGCTTCAGCTCGCACTGAGGTTACTCTCAAAGCGAGCGCCTTATCAGGATCGGGTTCATCAATGCGAGGACAGATTACATACGCTTGGCGACCTCTGATAAGTTCAGCACGAATGTTCTCATATATCGCCTCTCTTTTTGCGGGGGGAACGACCATCGTTCTGATTTCTTTTCTGCCCTGCGGTCGCTCGTCCAATACCGAGAGATCCAAGTCCCCGTACATGGTGAGAGCCAGTGTTCGGGGGATGGGGGTTGCGGTCATGGAGAGTAGGTGGGGAGCCGAATTATCCTTTTGGGCAAGTTTTTTTCTTTGCGCGGTTCCAAAGCGATGTTGCTCGTCAATAATAACATATGTCAAGTGTTCAAATGAGATTGTTTTTTGAATGAGAGCATGTGTCCCCACTACAATGGGGATTTCTCCGTTTGCTACCCACTTCGTGAGCTGTGCTCTCGATATCCTTGTAGCTTCTTTCGGATTCACTTTAGAAGGAAATTTTTGACAACCGCTTCCGGTGATTAATGCAATGGGTATGGGAGCGTGTTCAAATGCTTCTATGAGTCCTGCAAATTGTTGTTTGGCGAGAATTTCAGTGGGAACCATGTAGGCAACTTGAGGACGTGCATATGCCGATCCTTCTATTGACCCCTGCGCTATTGCATACATTGTCGCTGCCGCTACGGTCGTTTTTCCCGATCCCACGTCACCTTCCAAGAGTCGTGACATTGGATATGGTTTAGAGAAATCAGCCATGATATCCTCAATAGACTTTTTTTGCGCATTCGTTGGTGTGTAGGGTAGTGCATCAAGATAGCTTCTGAGCGAGTCATTACTTGGCGTGACTAGTGGTGCCGCAAGTGCTTTCACCGCATGTCGATTCTTTTGATGGGCAACTTGTATGGTGAATATTTCTTCGAAAGAAAATCGTTTCCTCGCTGATTGCGCATCTTTATTCGTGCGGGGCGTATGTACCCACACCAATGCGGTTGCTAGTACAGGAAGTTTGTATTTTTTGACCATATCTTTCGGTATACAGTCCTGTATATGTTCATGCACTCCGGACGTCAATATTTTATGCATGGCGTGGAAGAACCACCTGCTCGTTATTCCGCGACTTTCTGGATATACGGGAAAAAGTTCATGTGTGGGATGTTCTGAAAGAAAATCAGGAAGACTCGCCATTGATGCAACGGTTGGATTCGCAAAGTACAATTTTCGCTTTCCTGTTGCTTTGCCGGTAACTTTCACATATTTTGCATGTTGGAACATACGTGCAGCGTATGGTTGATTGAACCATTTGATGCCAATCTCACCGGTGGCATCAACAAGCGTTGCTTCCACCATGTAACGCTTGGTTTTCCAGGCAAGTTTTTTCTCCACATGTTTCAATTCTCCGTATACGGTCACGGTTTCGTTCGGTGTCACGTCCCGTATATCGCGCGCAGCGCTCACGTTTTCGTATCTACTCGGAAAATGAAAGAGGAGATCTTCAATAGTGGAAATACCAAGTTTTTCAAGGGCCGCTTTCTGTGTTGTAACCAATCGAAAGTGTTGTGTAATTTCATCAGTCGGTTTCATTGCAAGAAGTATAGCATCTACGTTCTACTGAGATATCTACGTAGATATCTCAGTAGAAAGAGATTCGAAAAATATATGCATCTATGCTATCTTTTTGTGATTGGAGAGATGGCTGAGTGGTCGAAAGCGCATCCCTGCTAAGGATGTAGGGGGGTGACTCCCTCGAGGGTTCGAATCCCTCTCTCTCCGCAAATTTTAACTTCTTGTTTCGTGAGGTCGCTACGCGACCGAACGGGGCGATGGGAAGAAAAAAAATACGGCGTTGCTTCACAACGAAACGGCTCGGGACGGGCGCGGCGAAGCGCGCGGTTTTGTCACGAACCGTAGGGTTCGTTCCGACTTTTTTGACGAAGCGGGAAATTTCGGGAAAATTGTCTGCATTCTCATTCATTTCTTGATCGTGTTTTCTGTGATCATAAAGGTTTTAGCTGCATCAGGGGTGCTCATCCCTTCTGTTTTAATTGCGCTTAGTATCTTCGCCTGTTGTTCGGGACTGATGTATGTAACCATATACAGAAGCTTAGACCGGCTCGCTAACCGGAGCTGGGCGTATACAGTATATCGGGGACAGTCCATTTACCTTATCGTTCGAGATCCCAGTGTCACTTGGAATTATCGAAAACCTTCCACTCATTTTCAATCTCCTTGGAAAGCGACTCGATGAGCGCGTCTTTGAAAACTTCTAGCTGTGACGGATTAAATGACGCACCCGCCGCAGGCGGGTGGCCACCAAAGTCGACAAAATCTACATTCCCTGATTTCGACAGTTTGCTGAGAATTCTTATAAAATCCAATCTCTTAAGCTTTGACTTACGCCTTAGCTCAACCGAAATGTTTTCCCCAATTTTCTGAAATGCAACAACGACCGAAAAACTGCATTCATTTCTGATTCTAGAGGCAACTAGGTTCATGATCCTGTTTCCGCTTTGAACCATGTGAAAATAGGCTGTGTTGCCATTCTCTACGGCGCACCCCTTGGCTGATGCGACCTCGGCGGCAACTGATCGGTCTATGTCATTTGAATATCTGCGCGCAACGTCACTATTGGAAATTGCAGAGAAAATATCTGCGTTCGCGGACTCCAGAAGCTCGAGTGGAACATTTCTTATTGATGCGGCGCTCTCGTGAAAAAAATACGAGGAAAGGTTTTTGATAAATTTGAACTGATCACTTCCCTCAACATCAACAGAACGGAAAAGGTCGCCATAAATATCCAGGATGTGCTCCGATCTCGCGGCGCTTAGGAGAACTTTATTAAGGTCATTACTGGTTGCATCTGCAAATTTCCCTGCGTTCTTGGAATATAGGTAGTAGCAGAAAAGAAAAGGTGGAAAAACGGTTTCAGAATTGCGTCCAATATTTGGATTCAAATAATGTACGTGGGGAGAGCTTTTCGAGTTCAGTACCACGTGATCGTCATATGAGATCAACGTAACTTCATTTTCGTTGCAGTAGTTAATCAATGACTCGTTCGAGTATATCTCAATGTCAAACGTAAAAATTGTCCGATGATCTCTCTGCTTAGTATACTCCAAGAACTCGGCTAGGTTGAGTTGATGATTGCCAACCCAGTAAATATCTTGTCTAGCCCTAAGCTCATCGGAGAATACCTTTCGCGCAAAGTAGGCTGATAACAATCCGTCCGGGTCGCCGTGATGAAGTACGACAGACTTTTCAATCCTTTTTTCTATTTTCTTCAACAAGACAAAGTACTTGTTAAGGTAGGTCGAAATATCGCTTGGCGAAATCTTGTTTCGATATCGTTTCATGATGTCAGTTCCGGACTATGCCGATTACCGGCATGCAAGCGCCAGCACGTATGGGGCGCATCATTGCAATCTACCACACTCGAGGTCACCTGTCTTCCAAGATCAGGATTTGAGCGTTGGTCAAGTCCACAGCACCCACTCAAGCATCGAGCTTCGGTTCGCCGCTAAAGCGTTTCGACTTGAACTTGAGTCGCGAGGGATTCCCTTGAGGCGTTGGATGTGATTCATCCTTGTTGGGAGGATGGATCATGTCAGCACCTTTGCCAGACGCGCTTCGGGCGCGGTTTCAGCGATACATTGAAGAAGGGTTAAGCGGTCGCGCAGCGGCATTACGCTTGAAGCTCTCGCCCGCGACGGGAGCGCGATGGGCGCTTGCGATCCGGCGGACGGGACGGGCGGAAGCTGCGCCGCAGGGCCGACCAAAAGGCCGGGGCAAACTGGACCCGTATCGAGACTTCTTTGCCGAAATCATCGCGCAGGATGGCGACATCACGATGCCCGAATTAAGTGCAGCCCTCTTTGACGCGACACACGTTTGGGCGCACCCCAACGCCATTGGTAAGTTCCTTCGCAAACTGGGCTACACATATAAAAAAAGTCACTGGTGGCCACCGAACGCCGCCGTGCCAAGGTAAAGCGACAGCGCGAGGATTGGTTCAAGCGCCGCATTCCTGCCGTGTCAAAGCACCCGGACCGTGTTGTCTTTATTGACGAAACATCAGTGAAGACAAACCTGACGCGGCTGCGGGGATGGGCCTCTTGCGGAAACCGCCTGGTCATGGACGCGCCCTTCGGCTCATGGGGCACCCAGACCTTTATAGCCGGTCTGCGTGCTGATGCGATGATTGCACCCTGGGTGATCAAAGGCGCCATGGATGGCGTGGCCTTCGCCACTTACGTCGAAAAGGTGTTGGTGCCAGAACTCTCACCCGGAACCGTCGTCATTCTGGACAACCTCGCCACCCACAAGAATGCCGAGGCGGAAAAGGCGATGCGCAGGGCCGGATGCTGGTTCTTGTTCTTGCCGCCCTTCAGTCCCGATCTCAACCCTATTGAAATGGCATTCTCCAAGCTCAAGGCCCACTTGCGACGGATCGGCGCGCGCACCTTCACCGATATGTTCGGTGCCATCGCTGAAATCTGCGACCTATATTCGCCGGAGGAATGCTGGAATTATTTTACAGCTGCCGGATATGTCTCAGGTTAATGGCGGGATGCTTTAGACCGTGCCATTCTTGAAGATCATCACGCGATCACGGCCATCAAGGTCTGCAAGGCAGTCGAGATAGATCAAACCCTGTTCGGTAAATATCCCGCTAACCGCTGCCGCCTGTGTCGGGCC
>DFOX01000014.1:38358-38491 GCA_002376945.1 Patescibacteria group bacterium UBA3530 | reverse complement strand
ATTGAAGAAGGGTTAAGCGGGCGCGCGGCGGCGTTGTGTCTGAGGGTGTCGCCAGCCACAGGTGCGCGGTGGGCACGTCAGGTTCGGACCAAGGGCCACACTGAGCCCGCACCACAAGGCCCGCCGCTGCGTT
>DFOX01000014.1:21335-38056 GCA_002376945.1 Patescibacteria group bacterium UBA3530 | reverse complement strand
ACCCGCCGCTGCGTTAAATGGCGACTACGCAGCGGCGGGCCAGCTCAGCACCTGGGGGCAATATTGCACGCCGGTGAGGGGTCAAGATTGCACGCCGATTGACAAACAACGGATTGTGGCCAGGACATCGATCGAAGAATTCCGAGAATATATACACCGCGACCGGCATCACGAAGATCGGGATCATCGAGCGGATGCACCCGGAATGGGCAGCTCATGATGTGTATCGTGTTTCAGGTGATCAAAAGGAGCGCCATCGCGGCCACGGATACGATTTCTGCAATGCGCTGTTTTCTTCTCCAACTTCTCTATTTCTAGAAGTCAGGGCTTCTATCGCTGAACAGAGGCATTTCATATGATACCTGCGTGAAGCACGAAATTGACGACAGCCAGATTGAAGAGTTGCGAAAAATCTGTGAGCAAATCTACGGTACGGAAATTACCACTGGGACTGCAGGTCAAATGGCCTTTCGGCTGTATGAGCTATACAATATCCTCACACAGATGACTCAGCACTCAGATGTTGATTGGGAGCATCTGGCCACAGGTCTTGATCTTCCAGATCAGTCATGAGGTCATTGATTTTCTCAGAGAGGGCCTGGACCTCGTCATTCGTACAAAATTCAAGGACCCTGCCTGCTTCTGAGGGCCTGTATTCACCGTCATGAATTGGGGATTTCGTTCGAACATCGTGCAATTCTCCCCGCCATGTTAGAGTGAGCACAAGGACGTTAAAATATGAAAGAGAAATTACACAAAATTGGAGACACGACTACTTGTCCTGTTGCAGTAATTATTCGTGATGGAAAAGTATTGATGGGACATCGTCACTATACATCAGATGTTTCTGTTTGGACTTGTCCTGGCGGTCGTTGCAATGAAGGAGAATCTATTGAAGCTACTTTACGAAGAGAGGTCGAGGAAGAAATAGGTATAAGGGACCTTGCTATTATTGATTTTATATCAGAAGTTCCAGGTGCAAAAGAAGGAGACAGTGTTCCATTATTTTTGTGTCGCACTGAGCAGGAGGCAATGTTAATGGAGCCACAAAAATTTTCTGATTGGAAATGGTTTAATATGGACGATTTTCCAGAAAAATTTATAAATGATCATGCTCGTACTTTAATTTTTGATTTATTGATAAAATACAAAAAGTAAAGGTACACAAGGAACCCTCGATTCACATTCTAAAGATAGTACAATGGCCTTATCAGGCCTGACCTACCACAGTTGTTGATCTGATGTAAAATTTGTCATCAAAAAACTACACTCTCAAGAGCGCGCGCATGCAACAGCAGTGACAACAGCACCCGCTTTTTCCAACGAAAGAGTTGCTTCTGTAAGTGATGCGCCGGTTGTCACGACATCATCGACGAGTATCACATGTTGATTTTGAATATCCTTGGTTACATAAAAGATCCCTTTCTTATTACACAAGCGTTCTGTTCTCGACAGTGTCTTTTGCGCGGGAACATCTTTTATTTGTACGAGTATATGGGTATCCACTAGAGCGGACATTTCCTCTGGCAGAGCTTTACACAATTCTTCAGTGGGATTAAATCCACGCAAACGTGTCTTTTTCCTTGAATTGGGTAGGGGAACTATTACGACTTGTGCACTATTCCACAAATGTATATCGGCAAGCTCTTCAAGTAAGGTATCCGCTAGGAGATTCGCAAGAAGAACAGCCGCTGGTATTGATTTGCGGTTTTTGAGTTCCCGTATTGCAGCTTTTACTTGCGGGATGGCGTATTTCGTGCATGAGAGAATTGAAGTGCCTGAAGCCGTGGTGATGGTGTGCGGATCCGGTTGCAAAACGCGTGTTTGCTGTACTAAAGCATCATGTGGTGTTTGTGGGAATATGAAAGAGAGAAAGGTACTAAACATATATACATTCTACCCACTCGCACTTGATTATGCATGGTACACTGTATGCATTATCTATGGGATTTTTAGATTCACTCAAGAGTTCTTTCGGTGGTGGTGCTCGCGGGGGCAGTGTTCTTGGTGTTGATATTGGATCTTCTTCTATAAAAATAGTGCAGCTCAGGCGTGATAAGGGGCACGCTGTTTTGGAAACGTATGGAGAAATTGCCCTCGGGCCATACTCGGGCACTGAAGTGGGGCGAGCGACACACCTTGATGCAGCTACAATCAGTCAAGCTCTTACCGATCTTATCAAAGAAGCTAACGTTACAGCGGTGCGTTCTGGTATCTCGGTACCTTTCTCTGCAAGTCTCACTTCGGTGATTGAAATGCCCAAAATGAATCCGAAGCAATTAGCACACATGATTCCTTTGGAAGCGCGAAAATATATACCCGCCAACATCAATGAAGTCATGCTTGATTGGTTCATTATTCCCGAAGATGTTGCTCAAAAAGAGTGGTCACGATCTCATGCTGCCTCTGACGAGGACAAAAACCCTCCTAAAACCGAAGTGTTGCTCGTTGCGATTCATAACGAGATATTGAACAACTATCAGACCATAACACAGCAATCGGGTTTGGATGTGGGATTTTATGAGTTGGAAATATTCGGATCGGTGCGATCTTCTTTGTCGGTTGGCATTGCTCCGGTGATGATAGTTGATATAGGAGCCGCAACCACGAAGGTATACATAGTGGAGCGAGGAATCGTGCGTCTCTCACATTTAATTAGCATGGGCGCACAAGACCTGACCCTGGGTATTTCGCGCTCATTAGGAGTGAGTTTTGATAAGGCGGAGCGCTTGAAGCGAGAGCAGGGGTTAATCGATATGGGAGCAGGACAAAATCAGGTAAAAGATGCCCTGTTATCAACACTTGGTCGTATTTTTTCAGATATAAATCGCGTACTATTAAGTTACGAGAAGAAGTACGGACGCAATGTTTCTCGAATGGTTTTGACCGGTGGAGGAGCAGGGTTGCCGGAGCTTGCATCGTATGCCAAAGAAGTGGTGAGTATCGAGGTTGAGCTCAGTAATCCGTTCGATAAAGTGCAAACACCGGCTTTTTTGGAAGATGTACTTGAAGAAGTTGGGCCCGAATTCGCGGTAGCAGTAGGTGTCGCACTACGTCGAATGCAAGCATAAGAGCGTTCCTTGAACATACGATATGGATTCAAATATTAAAGCATCGTTTATACCGGACAAGGTGACACCGACATCGTCAGGTGGCTCGCGGATGCGAGGAGAAGGAGGAGTGGGAGATATTTTGGTCTTGCTTGCCGTGGTCATTCTCGCTGCCGCACTTGCGCTTGCCGCAGGTGTATTCCTCTATGACCGTTTTCTTGTTACGAGCGTTGAGAAAAAGAATGCTCAACTCAATCGTGCAAAAGAAGCTTTTGACCCCATCCTCATACAGGAGCTCGTACGCCTTGATGCACGACTCAATGCATCGGCAGATGTGTTGGCAAAACACCTTGCGCCTTCTGAAGTGTTTTCCTTGCTCGAATCGCTCACGCTACAATCTATTGAATATGAATCACTTGATTATGGTATAGGGGAAGATGGTGTTATTCGCATAACGATGAACGGTAAGGCACAGAGCGTCAACGGTGTCGCATTGCAGTCAAGTGTATTTGGCGCTCATAATGCGATAATAAATCCGATTTTCTCAGATTTGGATCTCACCGGTGATGGAGTAACTTTCAGTGTGGTTGCAGAATTAGATCCTCTTGCGCTTCAATACGCATTGGTTGCACAGAAAAACGCAGCGGCAGCTGCAAGCGCGCTACCGCAGGAGGCGGTAGAAACACCGCAGGAGAGTGTGGATACGGAATTTGATAACCTAGATGACTTTGGAGACTTCGGTGAAGATACTAGCGATGCATTATAACTATGACTAAATCAATTCTAGCAATACTGTTCATTGGGGTGGCAATAGCACTCTTTGTGATGTATATACGACCTACGTACGACGCAACACAGGGAAATAGAAATAAAATTGCAACTTTTGATGAGGCCTTAAAAAAGACAAGAGAGATTCAGGAGCTTAAAAGCGATTTGCTTGCGCGACGCAATGTATTTACGGAGGAAAATCTTCAGCGACTTCAAAAGATGCTCCCTGATCATGTTGATAACGTACGATTAGTACTCGACCTAGACGGTATTGCAGCTAACTACGGTATGCGCATCCAGAATGTTGCTATTCAAGAAACAGTTGGTGAAAACAATTCGGAAACGAGCATTCTCAATGGTGGTGAGTTAGATAATAAGCCGTATCAATCACTCACGTTGCAATTTGAGGTGGTTGCCACATACGATGAATTCGTAGTGTTACTTCGTGACTTGGAAAGCAGTTTACGTATTGTAGATATGACCACATTAAGTATTCGTCCGGATTCCACCGCTGATGATTTGTACACGTTTGGTGTCGCGCTGCGTACCTATTGGTTACCATAAGCATATATGATGAATATTCTACGACAAAATAAAGTTTTACTGATTATCTTGGTGATCATTGTATTGGCACTGGCATGGTTTGGTATGTCAGATCGAAGCCAGCCGACAGGTCTATTAGTGGGGCAAGCGCAAACCGGTACTGCTGCCATTGACCAAGAAATCCTACGCTTACTCCTTGACATGCGCTCAATTCGCCTTGATGGTGCCGTTTTTGAAACCCCAGCGTTTTTATTGCTACGTGATTTTGGTCGAGATATCGTGCCAGAGCCAGTTGGACGTCCCAATCCTTTTGCCCCTGTGCAAGGTACACCATCGGTTGATTCATCCGGTGCAGACGTCTTCTTGCAGTAAGCACATATGGACGGCTCATTGGTACAAAATCTTGTACAAAAAGGAGTGCTTGCGCAGTCCGATGGCGAGACCGTTCTTGAACATGCAAAGAAAAATAATATACCGATAGAAGAAGTGCTTCGAGATGCGGGGGTATCAAAGGAAGCCATCTTGGCGGCGCGTGCAGGTAATAGTGCAGTGCCAACGAGAGTACTGGAGGGCAAAAAGGTGCCCTTTAACATACTTGAACACATTCCTGAAGAATCCGCTTCGCACTACTCAATGGTTCCTCTGGGAATCGTCGATGGAGTTCTTGAGGTTGGAATGACCAATCCCGGTGACATTGAAGCGATTGATGCATTGAATTTCCTTACACGCAAAGAAGGACTACCTTTCAAGGTATTCTTAATTTCAGAAGCAGATCTACAGGAGACCCTCAAGATGTACAACTCACTTGGCGGCGAGGTGGGCCGTGCTCTTACCGAACTCGAGTCTGAGCTCACTGAAGACGAGAAAACCATTCAGGCTGAGATTAATCAGCAAGAGAGTGCTTCAGACGATACGCACATTAAAGAAGATGCTCCCGTTATTAAGATTGTGGCAACTATTTTACGCTACGCCGTTGATGGTAATGCATCTGATGTGCATATCGAAGCAACCGATACGTTAGTCAAAGTTCGTTTCCGTGTCGATGGTGTATTGCATACGTCGCTCACATTACCCATGAACGTACATCAGGCAATTGTTGCCCGAATCAAAGTGCTCGCCTCTATGCGACTGGACGAGAGAAGAAAGCCACAAGATGGGCGTTTCTCTGCGACTATTGGAGGACACAGGATAGATTTCCGTGTGTCAACGCTACCCACTGCAGGTGGTGAGAAGATTGTAATGCGTATTTTGGACCGTGAGCGAGGATTCATTCCACTTGGAGATATTGGATTGTCGGAAGGTAATCTCAAGAAAATACGAAATGCAATCGCCAAACCCCACGGGTTGATTTTGATTTCCGGCCCCACCGGTTCTGGTAAATCAACTACACTGTATTCGATGTTAGCAGAACTTGATCGTGAGACCAAAAATGTGCTCTCACTTGAAGATCCAGTCGAGTATTTTATGGAAGGAGTGAATCAATCTCAAGTGCGACCTGAAATTGGCTACACGTTTGCAAATGGACTACGAACAACACTTCGGCAAGATCCGGATGTCATTATGGTAGGTGAGATTCGAGATGGTGAGACGGCCAAATTGGCTATTCAAGCTGCGCTCACGGGGCATTTAGTACTCTCAACCATTCACACCAATTCAGCCATTGGTGTCATCCCTCGTTTGGTGGATATGGGAGTAGATCCGTATCTGATTGCACCGACACTGGTACTGGCAGTGGCACAAAGGTTGGTGAGAAAGACATGCGATGGCGGTCAAGATCAACAACCAATGAATGCAAGTACTCGTGCAATGTTAGTGGAACAGTTTGCTGATTTGCCGGAGAAGTATCGACCGCGTATCCCTGAACATGTATATGAATCAAAGCCAACACCCGAATGTCCTAGTGGGTTGCATGGACGAATGGCGGTGTTTGAGATTCTGTCGATGACGCCAGAGCTTGAGCGACAGGTTCTTGCCGATCCAAGTGATGACAAACTTTGGGATGTCGCTCGAGCAACAGGTATGACCACCATGAAAGAGGATGCGATTCTCAAGTCATTTGATGGAAAGATTTCCTTTGCGGAAGCGAATAAATTGGGAGGAGCCCTTATGGCAGAGCAGGTGACTTCACTTGAGGATGTGTCTACTGATGAGTTGGTGCCAAATCAGCCCATCTAATGTATACTTACGACAATGACAGAATCAGAAAAATACCACATCTTATTAGTTGACGACGACGATTTTCTTGTCGATATGTACAGCTTAAAGTTCTCTCAGGCAGGACATGAGGTTCGGGCGGTGAAGAGCGCTGAAGAAGCAATCGATACACTTGAAGAGGGTGGATACAGTCCCGATGCAGTCGTACTTGACTTAGTGATGCCAAAAATGGATGGATTTGAGCTGTTGCGACACATACAAGAAAGAGAGTTGGCCAAAGGTGCAGCTCTCATCGTTTTATCAAACCAAGGAGAGAAAGAAGATCTTGAAAAAGCGAAGGAGCTTGGTGCAGTGGGACATATCGTTAAGGCAAATGCTATTCCTTCAGAAGTATTGACCATTGTCGAGGGAATTATTGCACGCCAATAGTTCACACACGTAAGTAGCCGCACGTTTTTGGTGAGGTACAATGTTCGTATATATGGAGTTTTCACGTTCCTTGAGAAAATACATTGATGTGCTTATTCGCGAAGGCGGATCGGACCTGCATCTTTCTGCTGATTCTCCGGTCACATTGCGAATTGATGGTTCACTCGTCACATTAGCGGATGAAAAGCCGCTTACCGGTGAGGATACACTCGGTCTCTTGAGCGTCATGATTTCAGCGGATGAGAAGAAGACATTTTTGGAAACGAAAGAAGCAGATTTTTCATATCAACTAGAGGACGGAACACGATTTCGTGGCAATGCATTTTTCCAACAAGGTAATGTGGGAATTGCGATGCGATTGATTCCGAACAAGATCAGACCCATTTCGGAATTGGGGTTGCCGCCCATTCTTGAAAGTTTCGCACGAAGGAGACAGGGATTTTTCTTGGTGGTCGGTCCGGTGGGACAAGGAAAAACAACCACGCTTGCCGCGCTCATTGATTTGATTAACAAGGAACGTGCGGAGCATATTGTTACGATTGAAGATCCGATTGAATACATTTACGAACCGCAATTATCTTTAGTTGATCAGCGAGAGGTCAAGATTGACACTGATGATTTTGCTACAGCACTGCGAGGGGCGTTCAGACAAGACATCGATGTGCTTCTTATCGGAGAGATGCGTGGTCCTGAAACCATGGCAGCTGCAGTAACCGCAGCCGAGACAGGACACCTGGTATTCTCTACGCTGCACACAAACAACGCAGCTCAAACGATTAACCGAATCATCGATTCGTTTCCGGGTGACCAACAAGAGCAGATTAGATTGCAGCTTGCAGCATCTTTGGCGGGGATATTCTCTCAACGACTTGTTCCCAAAATTGGAGGAGGTCTTGTTCCCGCGTATGAGTTGCTGATAGCGAACAAGGCGGTTGCAAACTTGATTCGAGAAAATAGGACACACGAACTTAATACTGTTATTGAAACAGGTGCACAGGAGGGGATGATTGATATGACACGCACTCTCGCGGAATTAGTGGCTCGGGGAGAAATTAGCCCTGATACTGCATATCAATTCTCTCTCAATCCAAAAGCGCTTGATAGATTACTTTAGTATATGGCACTTTTTTATTACACAGCCGTAGATGCCGAGGGAAAAGAACGCAAGGGAAGCATTGACGCCATCAACCAAGAGGTGGCGGTAACCGCACTACAGCGGAGGTCTCTTATTATCTCTTCAATTACCCCGGCGGAAGCGGGATCGTTACTGCAGCACAACATCAGTTTTTTTGAACGGGTGAGTAACAAGGATATTGTTATTCTGTCTCGGCAGATAACAACGTTATTTGAAGCACAAGTTTCTGCGCTCAGAGCATTTAGTCTACTAGCTTCTGAAACTCAAAATCCCGCACTGCAGGATAGGTTGACTAAAGTGGTTAGTGACTTACAGAGTGGCTCGACCATTTCCGCGGCTCTGGAGAAACATCCAAAAGTTTTCAGTCCATTTTATGTTGCGATGGTTCGCACCGGAGAAGAGACAGGTCGTTTAGATGAATCATTTACCTTCTTGGCAGATTACTTGGATCGTACTTACGAGGTTACGTCCAAGGCGCGAAACGCGCTGATCTACCCTGCTTTTGTTATTTTCACATTCATTGCTGTAATGGTGCTGATGCTCACCACCGTTATACCTCGATTGTCAGAGATTCTCTTGGAGACCGGACAGGATATACCACTGTATACACGTATTGTTATCGGAGCAGGACAATTTTTCTCCCAATACATATTTCTCATTTTGGTGGGAATAGTGGTCGCCGCAGTGTTTTTCTACCGGTACACTAAAACAGCATCCGGCAAGCAATATGTTGCCTCAGCACGACTGCGTATGCCGTATGTTGGTGATCTATATCGAAAGCTCTACATGTCTCGAGTTGCTGATAGTTTGAGCACTACGCTTACCAGTGGAATTCAACTGGTTCGCGGTATTGAAATTAGCGCCGACGTGGTTGGAGATCCGGTGTATAGTGAAATACTCAAAAACGTTGCGCAAGAGATACAGGGCGGCCGGGCAGCTTCGGAGGTGCTTGCCGAACATCCCGAATTCCCCAATATTATGGTTGCCATGATTAAGGTTGGTGAAGAAACGGGAGACCTCGGTAACATATTAAACACCATGGCCAAGTTTTATAGACGAGAAGTTTCCAACGCCGTTGATACACTAGTATCACTCATTGAACCACTTATGATTGTGTTGCTGGGGGCTGGTGTAGGATTCTTACTCGCTTCGGTATTGGTTCCTATCTACAATCTCTCTTCGGGACTCTAGCGTTTATCCACACAGAGAAGGAAATACTGGTGTTGTCAGTGGCTATAATAGAGGTACAAGGCATTGAACCAGTTGTTCTCGGCCTTGTTATACACACAATACGTTGTGGTGTACAAGGTCATTTATTATTAAGAAAGCAATTATGAAATTCTTTTCTAAAGAAAGCAGCGGATTCACACTAATTGAACTATTAGTGGTAATCGCTATTATCGGAATTCTTTCGTCAGTGGTACTCGCTTCACTGAACTCCGCTCGTGAGAAGTCACGTGATGCACGTCGAATTGGTGATGTTAAGCAACTGCAACTTGCTCTCGAGATGTATTACGATTCTAACAGTTCGTATCCAAACGCACTGACTGATCTCGTATCAACCTATATTCCGGTAATCCCTCTCGATCCTTCAAGTAACAACAGTTACTTATACGCCACTGGTCCAACGGACTACGTCATTCTTGCCGATCTAGAAACTAATCATAGCGCGCTCGATTCAGATGTCGACGATATGGTTAACGGGCTTGACTGTATGGGAGATGGAACAATTTACTGTGTAAAGCCGTAGAGATTCTCTTACGGAAAACAAAACGTGCACCAATTGGTGCGCTTTTTGTTTGGTATACTTGCTCATATGGCATTAACGGTGTTTGGTGTAGCAATTTTTGGATTACTGGTCGGAAGCTACTTGAATGTATACATACTTCGTTTACATACGGGAAAATCAACCACCGGGAGAAGTGGCTGTATGAGCTGCGGCTCTCAGCTTACCTGGAAAGAGTTAGTACCGGTGGTGTCGTACTTTGCACTTCGCGGACGATGCCGTCGGTGTGGTAGTGCGATATCGAAACAATACTGGATGGTTGAACTTACTACGGCACTTTTATTTGTACTGGTGTGGGTGCAGGGATTGACGATAATCACAACACTCATCGCACTGGCAATGGTCTCAGTGCTGGTGATTATTGCAGTCTATGATATCCGACACACTATCATCCCCAATCAGGTCGTATACATTTTTCTCATACTCGCGGTGTTGGCGTATGGAACATCAACAGGTTTTATCATGCCACAATCACTTTGGTCGTACCATCTCTTAACCATAATCTACAGCGCTTTAGGAACTGCCTCCCCACTGTTCGTGCTCTGGTTTATTTCAAAAGGTGCATGGATGGGATTTGGTGACGTTAAACTCACACTCGGATTCGGAGCCGCACTTGGACTCTATCAGGGAGTAATGGCCATTATGCTCGGATTTGTACTGGGGGCCATAGTTGGTGTGACGATTATGTACGCGCCGAAAGTTATCAATTCACTGCATTTGAGAGGGGACGCAAAGCACATTACAATGAAGAGTGAAGTGCCGTTTGCGCCATTTCTTATCACAGGTTTTTTGCTCGTTTTTCTTTTCAATTTTGACCTCGTCGTTTTGTTTGAAACATTATTATGATATACCAAGAAAGAGGATTTACACTTGTTGAAATGTTGGTTGCCGTGAGCTTGTTCGCTGTGGTGATGGTAATTAGTGCGGGAGCGTTGCTCGACATGGTAAGTGCAAACAGAAAAGCACAGTCCCTACAATCGGTAATTAATAACTTAAATGTTGCGCTTGATGGAATGGTTCGAAACGTTCGTATGGGGACGACCTATCATTGTGGATCGCCTACTGAATCGTCGCTGAATGTGCTGGCCACTCGGCAGAGTTGTGCAAGTGGCAACGGACTCCTTTCTTTTGAATCTTTTGGAGGTAGCACCACTGACAACAGTGATCAGTGGGTGTATTGGGTTGAGAACGGACGACTCTACAAATCAGAAGATGGGAAACGAACTGCCCTTGCGATTACTGCACCGGAGATACAAATTGATTCGTTTCGCGTATACGTAACCGGTGCAACGCAAACACTCAATCGTAATGGGGATACTGTACAGCCCAAGGTTGTATTTTCTCTGCAGGGAACGGCTGCAGCAGCGGGAAATACCAGCAGTGTAATTGGAGATGAGGAAAAGATTCGATCGACGTTCAATATTCAAGCAGTTGCGACACAACGCGTACTCGATTTATAGTATGAACAGAGGATTTACATTAATTGAAATGGTGGTGGTCGTTGGTATTATTGCCGTTGTTTCAAGTGTGACGTTGACGAATTATGCAAAATTTGGCGGACAAATACTCCTAAGAAATTTGGCATATGATATGGCGCTCACCATACGACAAGCGCAGGTGTATGGAATTTCTGCGAGAACATTTTTTGATGCTCCCTTTGCAGCGGGGCATGGAGTGTCATTTGATCTATCGGTCGATACGACGAGCTTTCGCTTGTATACGGACACCAACGAAGACGCATTCTATTCTCTTGCAGGTACTGAGCTCATAGAGTTGTATACTATTGGCAGAGGATACAGGATACGTCAAATATGTGTGAGTAATAATAGTTCAGAATATTGTGATGCTACCAAGCTCGATATACTATTTAAGCGACCTGAACCAGATGCGATCATCCGAGGAGATCGAGGGAGTGGATTCGGCCGGTATAACAGAGCGAGAATTATCGTAATCTCTCCACAAGGCAGTGAATTGGCGGTGCTGGTAGAGGCCAGTGGTCAGATATCCATACAACGCATATGATACGAGAAAATATACAGAGAGGATTTACGCTTGTTGAAACCATGGTTGCGATTTCTGTAATGGTAATTGCGGTAACCGCTCCACTGACGCTGGCATCACAAAGTTTGTTTGCCGCGGTATATGCGAAAGATCAGATGACTTCGTTCTATCTTGCACAAGAAGCTATTGAAGTCGTACGAGAGAAACGGGAAGGGAATTTTATGAAGATCATCAATGGACAATCAGGAGTTACGTGGCTTGATGGTATACCTGCTGATACCGACTTTCTCGTAGATGTACCGAATGATTCCATGACTGCATGTTCTGGTTCGTGTTTTGCGACACCGCTTTTGCATAACGGTTTCTTTTATAACTACACCTCAGGTGATGCAACAAGGTTCTCCAGAAGAGCGCGAGTTACGGTTACGGGAGATGAGGCATTAATACAGGTAGATGTGCGCTGGCGTACGGGGGCATTTCAAGAGCGGACCATTACCATCTCTGAGAGAATATATAATTGGGTACCGCGATAATGCGTATGAGAAATATGTACACACAATGGTTGTATAATACGAGCGAGCGAGGATTCACACTCTTGTTTGCCGCACTGCTCGCTTCGTTGGTGACCGCACTGGGACTGGCGATGTTCTCAATCGCCAAGAAAGAATTAATCCTCTCGTCGTTGGGGCGAGACTCACAGTTCGCTTTCTATACGGCGGACACCGGTGCTGAGTGCGCAATGTATTGGGACTTTCGATACGATGCATTCGCTACCTCTACCGTATACACCGGTGCAACTACATGTGGTGGTGCTGATTTGGCCGATTTCCCGGTAGGTGATCCAAAATATGATGGAGTACCCGGAATGGGTGGTGCGGCGATCTCAACATTTTGGTTCGAATCCGGTGGCCGGTGCGCATATGTGACCGTAACGAAGCAGGACGCGCGTGCACTCACTACAGTTGAAGCTCTGGGCTACAATACGGCATGTAGCGATACCACCAATCCGCGGAGACTTGAAAGAGCGGTACGAGCAGTATTCTAGGAGTTTGTAGTAGAATAGGGAGATGGAGAAAGATCAGAGACGTCTTGTACAACTGCGCGAATTGCTCAGACACCACAATTATCTATATCACGTGCTGGACGCACCAGAAATTTCCGATGAAGCATATGATGCACTCATGCGAGAACTTATCGCGCTTGAGGAACAGTATCCACAGCTCTCTTCTGCAGAGAGTCCGACACAGCGTGTTGGTGAAGTTGTACGAGAAGGATTTACGAAAGTCGAGCACAAAGTCCCTCAGTGGTCTTTTGATAATGTATTCACCGCAGAAGAACTTCGCAAGTGGGAAGAGAAGGTGCTGCGGTACATGGAGAGAGAATCGATTACTGCAAATGACGTAACCTATACCGTCGAGCACAAAATTGACGGGTTGAAGATTATACTTGAATATCGTGATGGTATATTTGTGCAAGGAGCAACACGCGGAGACGGTGTGGTGGGAGAAGATATCACAGAGAACCTCAGAACGATAAAAAGCATCCCGCTTGTTTTACCAGAACCCGTGGACATTCTCGTTGGAGGCGAGGCGTGGCTTGCGCATGCCGAGCTTGAGAGAATTAATACTAAACGACAGAGGGAAGGAAAACCGATGTTTGCAAATCCCAGAAATGCCGCGGCGGGATCTTTGCGCCAACTGGATGCTTCAATAACGGCAAAACGGAAACTCGACACTTTTATATACGATGTGTATCAATTAGACACCAAAAGGACTTCAGTAACAGTACCTAAAACTCAGGGCGAAGAACTGAAATTATTACAGCAGCTCCACTTTAAAGTTAATCCGTATTGGAAGACCGTGTCGTCGATTGATGACGCCGTTGTCGAGTACAATGCTTGGCTTAAGAAGAAAGGTACCCAAGCGTATGAAATGGACGGAATTATCATCGCTATTGATGATATTTCTCTGCAAGAAGCAGTAGGATATACCGCAAAAGCTCCTCGGTACGCTGTTGCATTTAAGTTCCCGGCAGAGCAGGTTACCACGGTTGTTGAAGATATCGTGCTGCAAGTGGGTCGTACCGGAGTACTTACTCCAGTTGCACATCTACGTCCTGTTTTGATTGCCGGCTCTGTGGTATCAAGAGCGACACTGCATAACCAAGACGAAATAGAACGTCTTGATGTGCGTATCGGAGATACTGTTATTCTACAAAAGGCGGGTGATGTAATTCCCGATATTGTCCGTGTGCTACAACAGATGCGTTCAGGAGACGAAAAGAAATACATATTCCCCAAAAAAGTTGCAGCGTGTGGCGGTGATGGTTCGATAGAGCGAGTTGCGGGTCAAGCAGCATGGAGATGTGTTGCGAAAGATTCGTTTGATCAGAGAGTACGCATACTCTCCCATTTCGCTTCGAGAAAGGCATTGCATATAGAAGGATTAGGTGAATCCATAGTCGAGTCCTTGTTGAAGGCGGGATTGGTGGATTCATTTGATGATTTTTATACCCTTGAAAAAGGAGACATATTAGAATTGGAAGGGTTTGCAGAAGCGCGTGCACAACAGCTCTTGGATGCGATTAACGATAAACGAGAAGTACCGCTATCGCGACTACTGGTCGGGCTATCCATTGATCAGGTAGGAGAAGAAACAGCACGTGATTTGGCTGACGCGTTCTCTCTCCACGAGTTGCGAGAAGCTTCTGTTGATGAGCTAACCACCATAGAAGGAGTCGGTCCCGTAGTTGCAAAAGCGGTCGTTACTTGGTTTGCAGAGAATGATCAGATGCTCGATCGTCTTCTTAAGTACATCACCATCAAAAAGACAGCCAAAACGGCGAATACGCTCTCGGGAAAGATATTTGTACTCACCGGAACTTTGGAAAAGTATTCTCGAGAAGAAGCTAGTGATCGCATTCGATCTCTGGGAGGGAAGGTCAGCAGTTCGGTATCGGCACATACCGACTATATTGTCGCGGGAGCACGCGCAGGATCGAAATTACACGAGGGCCGCAGGTATAACACCACAGTGCTAAATGAGGCGGATTTTGATAAGATGATGAAATCATGACAGATGTAGATGTGGGAAAACTGGCAGAACTATCACGAATTGCCGTAAGTGAAGCGGAGTTGATGCAATTGGAAAAAGAGATACCTGAAATCTTGCGGTTTGTTGAGCAAATCTCTGAAGCGGGAGGCGAGGTGTCAAAATCGACAGGCGACCATTATAACGTTTTCAGGGAAGATACACATGCACATGAGAGTGGCTTGTACTCCCAGACACTCATTGATGCAATGCCGCATAAGACAGAGGAAGGGTATCTCAAAGTTCGGAAGATAATTTCACAAGAGTGACTATGGAAGCAATAGAGAAATTACATATTAGCACAGCGCGTGCTTTGCTTGATGAGGGAAAGATAACCGCAGTCGATCTTGCGCAAGCATACCAAAAACGCGCGCAAGAACACAACGGAGAACTTAATGCATACCTTGAAATATTTGGTGATGTAATCACGCAAGCAGAAAGAGCAGATAGAATGATTGCTTCCGGTGATGTACATCCACTCACGGGTATTCCTTTGATAATCAAGGATAACATTTTAATTAAAGGACATATTGCAAGCGGAGCTTCTAAGATTTTAGAAAACTACGTGGCGAGCTATGACGCGCATGTTATCGAGAACCTAAAGAAGCAAGGTGCTATATTTTTGGGTCGTGCCAACATGGATGAGTTTGCTATGGGAAGTTCAACAGAAAATTCTGCTTTTGGAGTGACTAAAAATCCTCATGATCTCGAAAGAATCCCCGGAGGTTCTTCAGGAGGTAGTGCGGCGGGAGTGTCCGGAGATTTGGCGATAGCTGGTCTAGGGACGGATACCGGTGGTTCCATTCGTCAGCCGGCCTCTTTGTGCGGGCTTGTTGGGTATAAGCCAACATATGGTGCGGTTTCTCGATACGGTGCAATGGCCATGGGTTCGTCACTTGATCAGATTGGTCCATTGGCGAAAACGGTCGACGATGCTCAGATACTCTTTGAAGTAATACGAGGGCACGATACGCGTGATGCTACATCGCTTCCCGATGATGTTTTCGGCAGCGCGAGAGAGGTAAAAAGGATAGGTGTGCCGAGACATTTTTTGAGAGAGGGGATAGACGCTGATGTCCTTGCGATTTTTGAGCAGCGCATTGAGGAACTCAAGGAAAGGGGATATGACATTGTTGACATCGAATTACCGAATATTACCTATGCGCTTGCTGCATATTACATAATTATGCCTGCAGAGGTTTCAACAAATTTGGCCCGATACGATGGTATGCGCTACGGCGTGGCCACACCCGGAAAAGATCTATTGAGTGATTATACGCAAACGCGGGGAAATGGGTTTGGTCCGGAATCACGAAGAAGAATATTGTTGGGTTCTTTCGTACTCTCGTCAGGATATGCGGATGCATACTATCGGAAAGCAACTGCGGTTCGCAACCAAATTGCCAGTGATTTCAAGAAAGTTTTTGAGAGTGTTGATGTTATTGCAACACCGACAAGTCCAACTCCCGCATTCAAGATAGGTGAGAGATCAGACGATCCACTGAACATGTATGCAGCCGATATATTCACCGTTCCGGTTAATTTAACCGGTGTACCCGCTATATCAATTCCCATGGGTACGGTGGATCGGAAGGGCTCTGCATTGCCGGTGGGTATGCAGTTTATCGCTCCACAGAGAGAGGATGAGTCGCTGTTTTCCATCGGGAGAGATTTTGAGACAATAGTTACTACAGCATATGCCCAATAATTCGTACATAACGCCACCATCATTTGATGCGGTAATCTCAGATGAGATTGCATCAGAG
>DFOX01000014.1:20393-21037 GCA_002376945.1 Patescibacteria group bacterium UBA3530 | reverse complement strand
ATCTCAGATGAGATTGCATCAGAGGCAACTATGGATTCCATTGAAATAACCACATTGGTGCAAAATACAATTTTGAATAATGGATGGGATGCTGTCGCAGGAACTTCGTTTATCATTTCGATGGGCATTGTTATTGCGATCATCTACGCAATATTGCGAGTAAAGCAAATACGGGCAATAGAAGAAAACTACTACAAACATCAGCCAATGACTGTAGAAGGCAGGATTACTTTTGGGGAGGAAGATGCTCCTGCAGCAGGAACTGCGGGAGAGGCGCGTTGGCGAGAAGTGATGAGACATATTGAAGCAGATGATGCAAACAGTTGGCGACAGGCGATTATGGAAGCTGACATTATGCTTGATGATGTGGTGACTAATCTAGGATATACCGGGGATGGAGTTGGAGAGAAAATGAAGCAAATTGCACGAAGTGACGTGAACACTATTGATGATGCATGGGAGGCACACAAGGTGCGTAATCGCATCGCACATGATGGAAGTGATTTTAATATCTCGCACAGGGATGCACGTCGTGTCATTAACTTATACGAGGGCGTGTTTAAAGAGTTGGGATATATTGGTTAGAGGATTCTTTTATGCTATACTGCTCCGCAGCGGGATGGAGAAGAAGTATCTCGCGGGGC
>DFOX01000014.1:19957-20083 GCA_002376945.1 Patescibacteria group bacterium UBA3530 | reverse complement strand
CGCGGGGCTCATAACCCCGAGCCGCCGGTGCAATTCCGGCTCCCGCAACACGATAAAGTTTTATATTGAAATGAGTCAAATAAATTGATATTCTTGGCGCACGCCGGGGTAGCTCAGTTGGTTAGA
>DFOX01000014.1:0-19654 GCA_002376945.1 Patescibacteria group bacterium UBA3530 | reverse complement strand
TAGCTCAGTTGGTTAGAGCGTGGGACTCATAAACCCAAGGTCACAGGTTCAATTCCTGTCCTCGGCACCATAATCAAACTCAACGGTTGTTAAAATATAAAATATATTGCGGCGCGAACGACGGGACTTGAACCCGCAACCTCTCGCGTGACAGGCGAGTGCTCTAACCAAGTTGAGCTACGTCCGCAATAGCCGCTATTCTAGCAGGATATATGGAACTTTCCACTATTTTGAGAGTATGTCGCGTGCTGCTACATACGCGGTGGTCCAACACAGTTGTAGCGAAAAACCACCGGAAGGTCTATTTATGTTTAAAATGTCTCCAAGAAGATAGAGGTTTTTATACAGTCGAGATGTCATGTTAGTAAAGTCTACTTCGGTCAGATCTATTCCTCCGTCTACAATGACAGCTCTATCGAACCCCATAGTTCCTGTAATTTCAAACCCGAGGGACTGCATGGTTCGTACAAGCTTCTTTCTTTCATCTCTTGTGATTGAATGTACACTTATTTCCCCTAGTTTTGATCCGACTAAATGAATGACAGCATGAGCCAAAGATTTTTGTATTAATTCAGGAAGTACATTTCTCAGTTTTTTGTTTTTATTTCGGTCAAATAGCTTCACGATCCTCCTATCCAAATCCCCCTCGTTGGTATCAGGAAAAAGATTCACTGATGCATGCACTGGTCCTGCGTGCAGAAGTTCAGATACCTCATATGATGAGTTAAGAACGAGTGGTCCCGATATACCAAAATGTGTAAAAAGAAGTTTTCCTTTCTTTTTCAACCTGACTTTTCCCTCTTGAATAAATTTCAATTCCATAAATGAGCAGGAAGTACCTGATAGTCGATGAACCCACTGCACATCTGTTTTAAGGGGAACGATGCTTGGATTCGGTTTGAAAACAGTGTGTCCAAGTTTTTCTAGCATATGGAATCCATCCCCATTTGATCCTGTTTCAGGTGCTGCCATACCTCCCGCTGCAAGAACTACGCACTTTGCTTTGTAAGAGGTTCCATCTTTCATCTCTACACCAACAACAGTGTTGTTTTTTTGAGATATCGAAAGTACGTGGGCTTGTGTGTATACAGTGACATTATTCTTGCCGAGATCACCCTTGAGAACTGTAACTACATCTGCAGCTTTTTGTGATTTTGGAAATACACGATTTCTTGCCTCTGTCACCAATGGCAAGCCTCTCCTTAAAGTACGAAAATGTATCACTCACTGAAAACTTCGAAAACGGGGAGTGCAGGAATTTGCCCGCCTGCGGGAAGTTACTCAAAAACTTTTTAACATCAAATTCAGCATTCGTTATGTTACAACGTCCTCCGCCGGTGATGCCAAGTTTCTTACCAAGCTCCTTATTCTTCTCAAGAAGAAGAACTTTCTTACCACCTGATGCTGCAATACTTGCGCACATCATACCTGATGCGCCTCCTCCTATAACTATTACGTCAAACGCTTCTCGTATCATACGCAGTAGTATCCATGTATATTGAATAAGGTCAATGAAACTTGTACTATTACCTCTTAAGCCGGGATAGCTCAGTTGGTAGAGCGCACCCATGGTAAGGGTGAGGTCACGGGTTCGAATCCCGTTCCTGGCTCCAGTATGCCGCCGTAGCTCAGTTGGTAGAGCAATGCACTCGTAACGCATAGGTCGGAGGTTCAAGCCCTCTCGGTGGCTCATGGAGAGAATAAAAGAAATAGAGCAGTTGATGCAACAGCCGGATTTTTGGAATGATTCCACACATGCACAAAATCTCATTCAAGAATTACAGGAACTTAAGGACGAACAATCAGGGATTGGCAAATATGATCGGGGAGATGCGATAGTAAGTATTCTCTCCGGCGCCGGGGGAGATGACGCGGAGGATTTTTCCACCATGTTGTTTGAGATGTATCGCAAGTTTGTAGAACATGAGGGATGGGAGGCAACGATTCTTGATGAGAATGCAAGCTCTGCGGGGTATAGGAACATTTCTTTTGCGGTCAAGGGTAAACATGCATATGGAAAACTCAAAAATGAATCAGGAGTGCACCGACTTGTTCGCATCAGTCCATTTAACGCACAGGGAAAGCGACAGACAAGTTTTTCTCTTGTCGAGGTGTTGCCGAGATTACCTGGTCTTGTCGAGCTCGGCATCTCGGATGCGGATCTCGATATCTCGTTTGCTCGATCCGGCGGTGCTGGAGGTCAGAATGTGAACAAGGTTGAAACTGCAGTTCGCATCACTCACAAACCTACCGGGATAACGGTAAAATGTACCGCTGAACGAAGTCAGGAGCGAAACCGAGAGCGAGCCATGGAAATGTTGCGCGGAAAGCTCTTTAAGAAGCAGGAAGAGGACAGAGAAAAAGAACAACAAGGATTGTCAATTTCATCTGAGGTAAAAATAGAGTGGGGTAGTCAAATACGTTCATACGTATTACATCCATACAAGAAGGTAAAGGACCATCGGAGTAACGTGGAAACATCAAACGTTGATGCAGTATTCAACGGAGACCTCTCGCTGTTTATGGTATAGGATTGTATAATAGTACGCACATGATTCTTTTTGATAAGGTTACCAAATTCTATAATGGAGGTCCGGCGGCGTTGGATGATGTTACCATCAAAATAGAGCCAGGAGAGTTTGTATCTATTGTCGGACATTCAGGGGCTGGAAAATCAACATTGCTCAAGATGATTTTTGCAGAAGAAGCACCATCTGAAGGTGCGGTATATTTTGATGATTGCGAAGTGTGCCAGATGAACAAATTGGATTTAAACAGTCTTCGCCGCCGCATAGGAGCGGTATTCCAAGACTTTCGGTTACTACCTAAAAAAACGGTGTATGAGAACATTGCGTTCGCCATGGAGGCAGCGGGGAAGACAGATGAAGAAATAGAGGCAGATGTACCATACGTACTCGACCTCGTAGACCTCTCTGAAAAGATGGACAATTTTCCTCACGAGCTTTCAGGAGGAGAGCAGCAGCGCATCGCCATTGCGCGTGCAATAGTGAATCAACCCGATGTAGTGGTTGCCGATGAACCAACAGGAAACTTGGATCCCATTAGCACACACGAAGTGGTACAGATTCTGAAGAAAATTAATGACCTGGGAACAACCGTTATTCTCTCAACACATAACAAAGATGTGATTTCGTCACTCGGGAAGCGTGTTATCACGATGGATGAGGGGCGTGTTGCGCGAGATGATTCATCCGGACATTTTGCGCTATAATATCTTAATATATGGATCTTTGGACTAATGTAAAACGAGTATCGAGAGCAGGATTTGTCGGTTTCTTGCGCAATGGTTTCGTGTCATTGGCCACGGTTCTCATTATGGCAATCATGCTTTTTGTGATAGGAGTGCTCATGATGATGAGTGCTGCTCTTGATGCGACACTCACACAATTGGAGGAGAAAGTTGATATTAATGTATACTTCCTTACCTCTGCTCCGGAGGATGAGATGTTGGCACTTCGAGATTCTGTACAGGAACTTCCGGAAGTGGCGTCGGTTGAATATGTTTCTCGCGAAGAAGCGCTGGCTCAATTTCGTGAGCGGCACAAAAATGATCAACTCACCTTACAAGCTCTTGACGAACTTGAAGAGAATCCGTTGGGAGCTTCTCTCGCTGTTCGTGCCAAGGAAACAAGCCAATATGAGGGGATTGCCAAGTTCTTGGATAACGAAACTACCGTGGGAAGTGGTACGCAAATCATTGAAAAAATCAACTACTATCAAAACAAAGCAGCAATTGATAAATTAACAGAAATCATTGATGCGTCTGAGAGATTCGGACTCGTTACCACCGTATTCCTCATCGTGGTTTCTATTCTCATCGTATTCAACACCATCCGATTAGCTATTTATACCACCAAAGATGAGATTGGCGTTATGCAACTTGTTGGAGCGTCTGATGCATACGTGCAAGGACCGTTTATCATCGAAGGAGCATTGTATGGATGTGCAGGAGGATTACTTGCGTTGGTATTTATGTATCCTTTTGCGCTGTGGGTTGGTCCGGCATCTGAGGCAATACTCGGCTCGTTCAACGTACTGACATACTACGGAGATTCATTCGGAACGTTTTTCTTCGTACTAATTAGTACGGGCGCTGCACTTGGGGGCATCTCGAGTTTTGCGGCAGTGCGAAGATATTTAAAATATTCAGTATCAAAGTAAATTAAAATACACCCCAAGGGTGATGTGTGCGCATGATGAAAAAAGAACACAAATATATTTTCGTGATTGGTGGAGTCATGTCCGGCGTGGGAAAAGGTGTCACCACTGCGTCAATAGGCAAAGTTTTACAAGCAAACGGATACAAGGTCAATTTGGTAAAAGTGGACCCATATTTAAATGTGGATGCAGGTACCATGAATCCCGTTGAGCATGGTGAGACATTTGTTTTACGGAGTGGTTTGGAGACGGATCAGGACATGGGAAATTATGAGCGATTCTTAGGAAGAGATCTTCCTCCAGAGAACTACGTAACCAGTGGGATGGTGTATCGAGACGTAATCGAACGAGAGCGTAACTTGGAATATGACGGGAAGTGTGTTGAGGCGATTCCGCATATTAGAGATGAAATAGTGAATAGGATGGAGAGAGCCGCAATGGTTAATGGTTCTCAGATTAGTGTCATCGAAATAGGAGGAACGGTGGGAGATTTCCAAAATGCCATGTTCATTGAAGCTGCGCGATTGATGAAGGCACGCAATCCTCATGATGTGCTGTTTGTGATGGTGACGTATTTGCCGATTCCACCAAAAGTTGGTGAAATGAAGACAAAGCCCACTCAAAATGCCATACGACAACTTAATTCGTACGGGGTTCAGCCGGACTTTATCATCGGACGTTCTGAGGAATATGTCGATGAGAGACGGAAGGGTAAAATTGCAGAACAGTGTAATATACGTACCGATCACGTCATCTCAGCTCCAGATATTGAGAGCATCTATGATGTACCCCTTAATTTGGAAAAGGATAATTTTTCAGGAATCATACTCGCACAACTTGGATTGAAGAAGAAACATAAGAAGGCAGACATGGAACAGTGGGAACGGTTTGCGCACAAAGCACATAATCCAAAGAAAGAAGTACGCATCGCGGTGGTGGGGAAGTATTTTAGTTCAGGCGATTTTGTGCTCTCGGATGTGTACATATCGGTAATTGAAGCTCTCAAGTTTTCCGCCTTCGCGCTTGATGCAAAACCAGTACTTACTTGGATTTCTTCACAAGATTTTGAATCGGGAAAGTTAAAAATCAGCGAGCTCAAGAAGTACGATGGTGTGGTGGTTCCTGGTGGTTTTGGCACAACGGGTATAGAGGGAATACTCATGGCCATTACATACGTCAGGGAGCACACTATTCCCTATTTGGGTCTTTGTTACGGTATGCAACTTGCCGTAATAGAATATGCACGTACTGTTGCAGGTATAAAAAATGCGACTACCAGAGAGGTGGATAAGGGTGCAGAACACCTTGTTATTAACATAATGGAAGATCAAAAAGAGAAGTTGGAAAAGAAGCGTTATGGAGGAACGATGCGTCTTGGAGTATATCCAGCGAATCTAAAAAAAGGATCATTGGCGAGGAGTATATACCGCACCGATACCGTAGAGGAAAGACATCGACACCGTTACGAGGTGAATCCAAAGTACGTATCATTGTTGGAAGATGCGGGACTTGTATTTTCCGGAAGATCTCCGGATGGAACTCTTATGGAAATAGTTGAGTTGCCCAAAACCATACATCCATTTTTTCTTGCTACTCAATTTCACCCAGAGCTACAAGCGCGCCCGCTTGATCCACATCCTTTGTTTACCGGATTCATTAAAGCGTGTTTGCAGTCATGAGAAGCAGGAAATCATACTTACCCGAGTTCGTCTATGGAAGTATGGACGGATTGGTGACAACCTTTGCTATCGTTACCGGAGCGGTTGGTGCGGGACTTTCAGTAGGGGTTATCCTTGTAATCGGATTGGCTAATGTACTTGCCGATGCATTTTCTATGGGAACATCGAGCTATCTTTCGGCGCTATCTGAGAATAGTGTTCACGAACGGAGGCGTCCGTTACGGGAGGGAATGGTCACATTTGCATCATTTGTGGGAGTTGGCTTAGTGCCTTTGATTCCGTTTGCTACCGCTTTTATATTTGAGGGGTTCTCCACCTATGCCACTTTCGTGTCAGTGATCGCCACGATGCTTTCCTTTGGTGCAATTGGATATACCTCCGGCGCGATACTGGGAAAGAATCGTTTTTTTACCGCAGTGCGTAATATACTTATCGGCGGTGTTGCAGCAGGTATTGCATTTGGTGTGGGATACGGACTCACACGTGTTTTTGGTATCTAGTACGAGATAACAATTTCAACGGGATGGTGATCTGAATATTCAAAATGTAAATCAACGGTCCGTACGCTTTCTACGGTAATGCCGGGAGAACAGACAAAACCATCAATAACCGCAGTATCACTGACTCCTTTTTCGTAGGGCTGATTCGTTGAACGGGCGGTAGGTGTATTTGGACAGCTTTGTATCAACCAATTACGGGGAAGCATTTCTTTTGGGAATTCAAAGTGTCTTGAGGATGTGTTGTACAATTGTTGAGGAGCAAGCTGCATATTCCAATCAGCTCCAATAATCACCTGCACACCTGTTCGATACAGATCTTGTGCATATGCCATTACTTCAGCACACTGCTGCTTACGAATTAATCCTTGATCGTCAAATGATGCGAGGTGCGTATTGATGATTGCGACAGGATCTCCTGTTTTTGGAGTTAAGAGGGTAGAGATAAATCTATCCTTCCTTTTTATAACCCTATAATACACTTCGCTTGCTTGATATTTTCGTACTGCTAAATGATTGGTAGTGTGTTTGTCACTCACGTACGTACTCAGCCCATGTTCGTTGCGGAGCCAGCGCAAAATGAGTGGAAGTTTAAAATTTGTTGCAAATTTTGAGTTAAACGAAGTGAGGTTTGATCTGATTTTCTTTTCGATGTTATGCCAGTAGTTGAGTACACTTCCAAAAGAAACTTCCTGCAAGAGAAGTACATCAGCATCATGTTCACTGACGTATGAAAGGATTCCGTTAATGTTTTTCCTAACATGTGATCGTGATGATGGAATGAAACGATTCCCGCCGTCCATTTTCATTTCAGCTTCGGCACCCATGCCACCAAAACCCACATTCCAGGTGATTATTTTTAGTTTTTGCACGTTGGGAATAATAGCAGAGAGTCGTTGAGCTACCAACAATTTTCTGTATGATATGGTGTATTGCCAGATCGTCTAATGGTAGGACGGCCGGTTCTGGTCCGGTCAATCTAGGTTCGAATCCTAGTCTGGCAGCCAACTCGTGATAGCCCTTTTCGCTCGAGGAGCGTCGATGTCTACGAGATCTATTCTGAAATAGCATACCTGCTGAGAGCGGTATCCAGAAAGAAAAATCGCCCAGTTGGGTGATTTTTCTTTACACACAAAATTTTATTTACAAAATAGTGTATATAAGTTATCATTTGAATATATATTCAAGTGATATGTCAAAGAAAATTAAAAAGGAGCTAGAGAATGAAGAAGCAGTACTCCAATGTGCCGAGCAATTTGGATTGGTTGGTGATCCAACTCGTATGAAAATTTGTTGGCTTTTGTGCAAGCATCCTGAATTATCTGTAGGTGATATAGCCAAAGTGCTAAAAGTCTCTATTTCTGTCGTGTCCCACTCACTTAAACGACTACGTGAAAATGATCTTGTAGATTCACGCCGAGAACACAAGACCGTGTATTACAAACTTGCGAATACGGGGTTTAATAAAATTTTAAGAAATAGCTTAACTAATATATGACTAATCAATATGATCTCATCATTCTTGGAGGAGGGGCATCAGCATTTGCAGCCGCAATAAAAGCAAATGAGCTTAAGAAAAAGACCGCGATTATAAATAGTGGGCTTCCCGCAGGTGGCACTTGTGTCAATGTTGGGTGTGTGCCTTCAAAACTTCTCCTCCACGCAGGAGAGGTGCTTCATATGGCAAAAAACCATGGGGTCCCTGGTATTGAACTTGAAGTAAAGAATTTTAATTTTAATAAAGTCATTGAGGACGAATTGAAGATGGTGGAAGGATTTAGAAATGAAAAATATGAAAAAGTTTTGAAGAATCTTGAATATGTAACCTACGTAGAAGGAAAAGCTCAATTTTCTGGTGAAAAGGAAATTGAAGTAAATGGAGAGAAGCTATCTGCAGATAAATTTATTATCGCCACAGGATCCACCGCTAATGTACCACCGATTGAAGGAATTAAAGAAGTTGGTTATGTAACACACATTGAAGCGTTAAAATTAAAGGAGCAACCAAAAGAAATGGCAATAATAGGCGCAGGTCCTGTGGGGCTTGAATTTGCTCAAATGTATTCACGATTTGGTACCAAGGTTACTATTTTACAAAGCAGAGAAAGAATATTTCCTCATGGTGAATCTGAGCTCACGGCAAGGCTTACAGAACTATTAGAGAAAGAAGGAGTAACTATTAAAACTAATGTCGAGATTAAAAGTGCTCGAAGTGAAAATGGGAAAAAGATTCTATCATATACAGTAAATGGAGAAACTGAGGAAGTTATAGCGGATGAGATTTTACTTGCGGCAGGTAAAACTGCAAACACAGATGCCCTTAATCTTGATGTGCCAGGAGTTAAAGTGAATGAATGCAAGGCGGTTGCCGTAAACGATACCTTTGAGACCAATATCCCGTATATCTATGCTGTGGGAGATGTCACCAACCTGCCACTTCGTCTGGAGACAACAGCAGGTCATGAAGGCACGCTTGTGGTTGAAAATGCACTAAATGAAAAGAAAAATAGTATTGACTACAACACCGTTCCTTATGCAATATTTACCGATCCTGGATACGCGAGTGTCGGGCTCACAGAGGATGCACAGATGGAACGTGACGGAGTGTGTGCATGTCGAACCGTTCCTTTTGAAGTTATTCCAAAAGCAGGTATTACTCGTAGAACAGAAGGATTAATCAAAATGGGTATTCACCCAAAGACCAAAGTTATCCTTGGCGTCCATATTCTCGCTCCAAATGCGGCGGACTTAATAGCTCAAGCCATGGTACTCGTTAAAAACAAAAATACCATTGATGATGTACTTAACTCTGAGCCTGTATTCCCGACCATGTCGGAAGCGATTAAGTATGTAGCACTATCGTTTACTAAAGATATCTCACAACTAAGCTGTTGTATCTAGTATGAAAGATATTCCTCTTATTACAACATGGAATGGTATCAAAGCACCATTTAGAAATACAAAATACATTGTGCTATTTCTACTAGCATTCGTCGTAATGTTTGTGTTATTTACACTTATTCCAGTATTTACAGTTGCGGGGAATACCATAGCAACTCAAATCGATATTTTTACATTACGTGATTATTTAGTGGTTGCCTTGCTTTCTGGGCTGTATTCTCTCTTTATTACCATGCAAGTGTATGCGATGCGTCAGAGAAAAGATATTGGCGGAGTAGGAACTACCGTTGGTGGTGGGTTGGGAACCCTCTTTGCCGGTGTCGCAGGAACCGCGTTTTGTGCATCATGCCTTGCGCCGCTGTTTGCTATTTTTGGTGTTGGTTTTGGAGGAGTAATTTTTGTTCTTCAGTATAGATTTTATTTTGTGACAGGAATTGTAATCTTAATGCTTATAGCTATATATCTTACCGCACGGAAAATACAAAAAGTATGTAATATCTGATGAGGATAATGTCCATAAAGAAAAATCACCCTATTTGGGTGATTTTTCTTAAGTCAAATTAATTTTGTTGCACATATATAAGAATATGCTAATATGTTTATATGTCTGATTTATGCAATGAGATTGAAAGGTTGGGTAAGGGTATCGGAAACGCAAATCGATATACTATTTTGGAAGTTTTGATGAAAGGTCCGAGGTCAGTTTCCGAAATTGTGAAGATAGTGAAATTATCACAGCCTGCTGTTTCCCAACACCTTAAAGCACTAAAAGAATACAATCTCGTAACCGACACAAAAAAAGGCCAAGAGGTTTTTTATGAGATAAATGTTGCCTATACAACAAAATTACTTACTTCTCTTGTGTCGAGCATTAACAAGAGAAAAGGTCATTAATATTATCAACCAAATAAACACATAGTATGAACACAAAATCTGTGAATATAAAAATTATCATTGGAAGTACGCGGGAGGGTCGTTTTAGCGACAAGCCAGCGAAGTGGATTCAAGATGAATTATCTAAAATAGACGGTGTTGAATCAGAAGTTCTTGATTTAAAAGATTATCCAATACCTTTCTTCAACGAAGCTATGAGCCCAGCGATGATACAAGAACCATATGCAAATGAGGTGGTGCAAAAGTGGACCAAAAAAATTGCGGAAGGAGATGGATTTATAATGATTAGCCCGGAATATAACCACGGATATCCAGCGGTTCTTAAAAATGCGCTTGATTATGTATACAAAGAATGGAACAGAAAAGCAGTTGGCTTTGTGAGTTATGGAGGTGTTTCTGGTGCCCGCTCAGTAGAGCAGCTCAGACAGGTTGTTGTGGAGCTACAAATGGCGCCAATCAGAAGCGCTGTTCATTTCCCAACAGACAAATGGGTACCTGTGCTCATGGGTAAGAGTTCTGCAGAAGATCTTTTTGCTGGTTCAAAAGAACACCTTGATGGGTTTGTAGAGGATTTACTTTGGTGGACTAAAGCACTTAAGATTGCACGAGAGAGGTAGAGATTCTCTAGCATATTAAACAAGTTTTTACTCTAGTCTAAGCATCCGATTCTCCACCTGGAGGTATAGCGTACGATTAATACAACGAGTTAAGCATCAAGGCAAACGAGACACGAGACGCGTATCGATCTCGAGCGCACGAGGACCGTCGAGAAGCTGATCAAGATCTATTCCGATGTCGTTACCGGTCTGTATGCACTGACCTTTGATGACATTAGCTGCGCTCACGTTCTTCTCTCGACATTCCTCACCGCATACTTCGCACTTCTCGATAGCTACTACCTCGCTAAAGAGCGAGCATTCAGAAACCTCTACGAAGAAACTGCCGCAAAGAATGAAGCCGACATCGACTTTTCTATGAAGCGCGAAAACACCGACCGCCTTGGTGATTGGTTCGACGCGTTTCTCTCAACCACTATCTGGTTGTTCTACGGCGGTTTGATTGCGGCGCAACTCTTATTCGCTTACTTCATCTAACACTATGAGAAAGGTATTCTACAGTTTCCATTACGAGCGCGACTCATGGCGAGCCGCGAATGTCCGTAACTTTAACAAAATCGCGAACGAAGACGAGTACGGTGTCATCGACAGTGTCGAGTGGGAGAAAATTAAGCAGAAAGGTGACCCTGCAATTGAGAAGTGGATTCAAGAACAGCTACAGAGCACTTCGGTGACGGTCGTGCTGATCGGTACTGAAACAGCATCACGTCCGTGGGTTCAATATGAGATTCGTGAAAGCTGGAAGCGGGGTAACGCACTCCTTGGTGTGTATATAAACTCTGTAAAAACGCAGGATAAAGAAACTGATCCGAAAGGTTCTAATCCGTTCAATGCAATCAAATTCACAGACGGCACTGCACTGTCTACGGTTTGTCCGACCTATGATTGGGACTCAGATAATGGTCGCGAGAACATGGGCGCATGGGTTGAGGACGCATACCAAGCGCGTCAGAAAGTGAGTGCGGATAAGAAAATTGACGAGGATGATAAGGGGTCTAATGGTGGTTCTGGTAACGTACCGCGACCTCCTGCACCCGGTCCGCAGACTCCTCCAGTGCCGCCACGTCGCCGCGAAGTAGGATAAATTATATGCCTTTATGTCACAACGCTGGTGGGAAGAATATCCAGAACGACTTGAGTTCGAAATTGCAGAATTAACTGAGTTAGGACTCTCGCCAGAAATTAATGCCGCAGAAAAAGAAGCGGGCAAGTTGGTTATTCATGTGCAGCATACTCTTAATGGTCAGCCAATTAATTTGACCATAAGGTATCCTGACAACTACCCTTTCTTTCGTTTTGAGCTTATAGCTCCAGACCTAGATTTACCGCGCCATCAAAACCCTCACGAGAAAAACCTATGCCTTATAGGTCGTGCGACTGGTAACTGGAATCCAGATCAAGACACTCCAGCGCGGTTCATTACTGATCAATTACCTAAAGTTCTCGAGGCTGCTAATGGGAACGGAGAAGGAATAGAAGAAACACAAGGGGAACCGGTCAGCGAGTATTATCCGCACTCCGGACGAACTGTGTTGATAGATAGCGAATGGGCAATTGATTCACAGCAAGAAAACGGTTTTATTGAGTTGCGTATAAATGCAGATATGGGCACTGCACGAATGGCAGCTGCTCGAGTTCTTGACGCATCCGGTAACATCCTCACGGAATCTTCTCCGGCAATTATCGATCTATATAAAGATGTAATTACAGTGCCATGGGTACGATTGCCTGAACTTTATAAAACACAAGATGCTAAAGAATTCCGTGGGAAGTTGCTCTCTGCGTATCCGCATTTACGCAATACGTCATGGATAAAAGATCCAATAGAGGGACGGGAGTACTCCATTGTGGGAGTAGTTTTTCCTGAAGAGATGCGGTACCGTCAATTTCAAGATGGTTGGATTTTCCTTTTAACTTACAGAGAAAAAACGAAAGAAGGGAAAAAGAAAATCACAAATCATTTCCCTTTTTTTGTTCATGCAGGTAGAGCTGGTTTGCAAGACATGCTTGAACGAACTCCCAACTTAGCTTTCTTGAGAGAAAAGAAAGTCGCTGTTGTTGGATTGGGGAGTATTGGTGCTCCGAGTGTATTAGAATTTGCCAAAAATGGTGTTGGGGAGCTACACATCATTGATTATGACTTTGTTGAGCCTGGGACTACAGTGCGTTGGCCGCTCGGTCTCTCTTTTGTGGTTGGCCGCAAATTTGATGCATTAAAGCACTTCATTGCTCAGAACTATCCGTACACTAGAATTTTCGTGCATCCAATGCGTGTGGGCGCGGTAGACGGTAATCCTCAAAATGATGCGATAGAGGAAATTGTGAATCATGTCGATCTCGTATATGACGCTACCGCAGAGACGGGAGTTCATCATTATTTAGCGCACCGCGCGCGATCCTCGAGCACTCCATATATTCTCACATCAGCGACACCAGGTGCGTGGGGAGGAGTTGTTGCACGTTTTAATTCTGGTGGACCATGCTGGGCATGTTTTGAGAGAGCGCGTAGTGAGGGAAAGATTCCGTTACCGCCTGAAGCTCCAGATGGTTCAGTACAGCCAGTCGGTTGTGGCAGTCCCACATTTACTGGTTCAAGTTTTGATCTTCAAGAGGTCGCGCTAACCGGCGTACGACTCGCGGTTGCCACCCTCTCTCCAGCTGATAAATACGGGAATGTTGAATGGGATATTGCGAATCTGTCATTGAGAGAGAAAGATAAATTTCTTTTACCAGAATGGACACCTGTAACACTTGAGAAATACACTGATTGCTCATGCGCACAAGAAACATAAAAATCTGGATTTCAGACTCCGTCCTAGACTCAATGCGAGCGTTAGCTGACAGTTCTTTCCCACAGGAGACAGGAGGTTTGCTTATGGGTTATTTCGATGACCAAAGTAAAGATGTTGTTGTTACTGATATTATCGGCCCTGGCCCAAAAGGTAGCCATAAACGGATGTCATTTGTGCCTGACTACGAGTTCCAAGAAAAAGAAATTGCTCGTATCTACGAAGAAACAAATAGGACATCAACTTATCTTGGGGATTGGCATACGCACCCGAAAGGACACGCTTCATTGAGTGGCCAAGATTTAAATACCTTATGTAACATAGCTTTTTATCCTAAAGCACGTGTACCATCGCCGATTATGGTTTTGCTTGCTGGTAACAAAGCGCAATGGCAGGTTCGTTTCTGGCAACTACAAACAACAAGAAGATTCTTTTGGAAAAAGACAACACTTGTAAATCTGAATAGTCATACTTTCTAATCGTATGTTAAGGAAATTGAAACAATACTTTCAAAAACTAAATCTCACCAAGAGAAAGCTCATCTCTTTTGGTATTTCAGTACTCATAGCGGCTCCAATGTTCTTCCTTTCTGAGTACTATGGCGAGCAATTTAACCAAGTCATGTGGGTATTGTTAGGCATTATCTTAACCATTCTTGTTGCAATGGTAGCTGCCATAGCAGGGTATGCGGTTGTGAAGTCACTCATTGGTATTGCCGCCGGATTGTCGCTCCTCATCTTTATTGCGCAGTCATATTGCGATACCTCAATAAGGGATGTATCGGGCGATGGTGCTCTGGCGAGCCTCTTTGTCATGGTTTCTATATATTTAATAGTTGCATTTGGAAAGATTCTTTTAGAAATCTTAAGCAGCTACTACAAAAGGGTAGAGAACGAAGTCTGGTCATGGGAGAAGGTAGTGACGGTGGCACTCTTTCTATTCTTCGTTGGTTTCTTCGTGTGGGAAATATACCTTGTGATGAAACCAATCGTACTCGATCTGTGTGTATTTTAAGTTACAGACGACTGTAACGTTACAAACCTCATCCCGTGTCACTTTTGTAACTTTCCTAGGTGCTCGAAGAGCGTCGAATTGGTAAAATAAAATAGTTGAAAATAACGTTGTGGGGCTTGACCGACCACGGTTCTAGCTCGAGACGGCCAGCAATGGTTTTTGTGGCTTGAATACAAGCCCGTGTAGGTAGGGAGAGCGGTATGCTCGAACCTTTGGTATACTCCAACTTATGGAATATAGTTTATATCTTGTATGCAAAGAGAAGCTCGAAGAAGTTCGAGGGTTTCTAGGTAACTTTTTTACTCAATCGGAAGACGAATATACTCACGGTGAATGGGTTACTTTTACTGTTCCCAATTCTAACTTTTCTATAAATCTAATGCGCGGTGAAGAGCAAGAGGTCACGAAAAATGTGACTTTCGAGATTTATTACGACTCTTTAAGTCTATTGCAAGAATTTGCCCTACAGAACGATACTCAAGTTAAAAGCTTCGAAACTAGTAAAGCCGCACAAAAATATACATATTACTATGTGGAGGTATTGGGACCAGCTAATATTTGTAAAATCGAAGCTAGTTACTCAGAGGACGTAGATTGAGAATTCGGGGTCGACCACTTGCAACTCTGCCAGCTAGCAAAATTGGGAAACTTCGTGTAAAGTAGTGCAAGGAATTTTCACTAACTTTTACGCACTTTTTTGAAGGGAAGAAAAAGATGACGACTGAATATCATGAACCATCTCCAGATCCTTTGGAGACACAGAGGGACCAAACACTCTTAAGGTTGGTAGAGTTGCGCGAAAAAGCGGAGAAAGCCAAAAATGAATTTGTGTTGTCTGAGCTTAACAAGTTAAACACATATGGCCAGAAGATGAGAGAAGAGCAACATTTGAGCTTCTTGAATGCAACTATCGATTGGCTAGAACTCAACTTGGATTTCCAATAGGACTGTCACAAGCAAAAAGGGACTTGAGACAGTCCTTTTTTGACTCTACATAGCACAGAATAATGGTTCGAGTCATTTGCAGTTCCGCCAGCAAGTCAGTGAAAGATGGTAAGAATATTATTAGAATACGGTACGGAAAAATGGTATAATGCACTAAATGGACACAAGAGATATAGATAAAGAGAGTTTAGAGAAAGCATACCGTCTTTTTGAAACAGGAGATATTGATGAGGTAGAAATCGGTACAATAAGAGGACTACAGGAGATACACAAGTATTTGTTTAGCGGGCTCTATGATTTTGCTGGAAAAATACGCAAATACGATATTTCAAAGGGTGGCTTTAGATTTGCAAGCGCCTTATATCTAAATGACATCTTACCAAAAATCGAAAAAATGCCTGAGAGTACTGTGGAGGAAATTATTGCAAAGTATGTGGAAATGAATATCGCACATCCATTTATGGAGGGAAACGGACGAGCCATGCGAATATGGTTTGATATGATTTTAAAAGAAAGATTGGGTAAAGTAGTAAACTGGAAAAATATTGACAAATCACTTTATTTCCAAGCAATGGAGAGAAGTACCGTCAATGACTTGGAAATACGTACACTACTTTCAAATAATTTAACAGACAAGGTTAATGATAAAGAGGTGATATTCAAAGGCATAGAGCAATCCTATTACTATGAAGGGTACGAAAAGGACACCCAATTCAAATCTTAAGTTAATAAGTGATTCCGTTTGTAGTCAAGTTTCGATCATATCTCGATCTAACTGCATTTTTGATAATCACAAATACTCCACAACGGTTTTGTTACTCCAGTTCTGTGACCACACTGGCCAGCAATGATTTTAGTGGCTTTAGAGCATTAAGTTAGAACTTTTGGTATACTACTAATTCAATGACCTCACTCCCTACCAAAAAAGAAGATGTAATAGAAGTAATACATGGTACAGAGGTTACCGACTCCTACCGATGGCTTGAAGATGTGCATGAAAAGGAGGTGAAGGACTGGTTAGAGTTACAATCCGAGCACACAGATTCAGTTCTGAACGAGTTACCGTTTCGAGATGAATTGCGGAAAGAATTTACTGAACTTGCCCGAGAGAACGTAATAAACATTCCATTTTCACGAAATGGCCTCTATTTCTTTACGAGACGAAACGCAGATGAAGACCTCTTTGTTTTGTGTGTTAAGGATGGTATTGACGGGGCAGATCGAATTTTAGTTGATCCTAATTCTATTTCTGCAGAAAAAGGTAGTATAGTTAACTTAGCTGGATTTAGTATTTCAAACGACGGAAGTTTAATCACCTATCTGCTGTCAGAAAATGCAAATGACCAATCTCATCTGTATGTTATGAATGTCTCCACAGGAGAAAACATTGAAGCATTGACTAATGGAAGTTTATATCCATCCACGGGAGCTTGGGATGGAAATAACGGATTTTGGTACACACGCCGAGAAGATGAGGTACCTAATGGGGAAGAAAAATTTCACAAGAGAGTCTTTTATCACAAACTAAGAAGCCCATTTTCAGATGATAAGATAATATTTGGCGAGGAACTTCCAAAAGAAGATTATCCCCGCGCCATTGTTTCTGGAGATCAGAAATACCTACAAATATCAGTACATATTTCTTCCGAATCTAGAAGAAGAACAGAAGTGTACGTAAAGAATCTAAAAGAGGAAGCCAGCGTCTTTAATGCTGTAGTTAAAAATCTAAAAGGGTATGGTGATACACTATTTTCATCCGTGATATATAAAGGATACGCTTATATTCTTCATAATTACAACGCACCGAATGGGAGAGTTGATAGAGTTGCATTGGATAATCTGAATGAAGGTAACGAATCTTGGGAGTTAGTAGTTCCAGAAGACAGGGTTGTAGTCATTGAGGGTATAAAAGTTACAAGTGATAGAATATTTATACTTACGTTAAAAAATGTTAAATCGGAACTAAAAGTGCATTCTCTATCGGGAGAAATTATAAAGGAAATACAGCTTCCTGGAATCGGTACTTCAAGCGGGGTTTTTTCGGAACATGACGGGAAAGAAGGATTTTTTAGATTTAGTTCCTTTACCTATCCTTTGATAATTTTTCGCATTGATTTTGAAACTAATACGATATCCGTATACGAGCAAACGAATACACATCCATATGCCAAGGACATTGTTTCTACGCAGGTTTGGTATAAGTCTAAGGATGGAACGGACGTGCCAATGTTTTTAGTTCACGATAAGAACTTCAAACCCACTGGAGATTCTCCGACTGTTCTCTATGGATACGGAGGGTTCGGTATAATTATGCGACCTGCATTTAGGAAATATATAATTCCTTTTTTAAAAAGAGGGGGCGTGTATGCTATTGCAAGTCTTCGAGGTGGTGGTGAATTTGGTGAAAAGTGGCATAGGGCTGGTACTAAGGAGAACAAACAGAATGTTTTTGATGATTTTATAAGTGCAGCAGAGTGGTTAATAAAAGAGAAGTATACAAGCAGTAGCAAGCTCGCAATTTCTGGTGGAAGTAATGGTGGCCTACTCGTGGGAGCTGTTTCTAATCAGCGTCCGGAGTTATTTAAAACAGTTATAATGGCAGTTCCAGTAGTAGACATGCTTCGATATCATTTATTCCACGGTGGAAGACATTGGATTGCGGATTATGGATGTGCAGATGATCCCGAAATGTTTCAAAACTTACTAAACTATAGTCCTTATCACAACGTAAGAAGTGATACTAAGTACCCTTCTGTCCTTATAGAGACATCGACAGAAGATGATCGTGTTCACACTGGACAGGCATTTAAAATGGCAGCAAAACTTCAAGAGATTGAAACTAAAAACCGGCCAGTACTACTACGTGTAGAGAAAAATGCAGGACACGGAGGAAGCGCGGATGTATCAAGGAATATAGAGGCTTGGGTGGATGAATGGAGCTTTTTGTTCTGGCAATTGGGTGTTAAGTCATCATAATAAAGGCTCGAACCATTTGCAAAACTCCACCAGCAATAGTTGTAAGCGCGATATGAGAACCTTTGATATACTTTTTCTATGATGGAAATACCTGCTAATTCACCAGATACATTTGTGGAAAAAGAACTTTCAAAAGAAACTATCGAAAGAGGTATAAAAGTATTGAGTAATCTCGGTTTCAACACTGAATCGTTTGCAGAATTGGTTGGTAAGCGTGTATTGGATATAGGTTCAGGTGCAGCAGAAGCGGTTCAAGTTTTCCGCAAACACGGAATAGATGCAACACCACTTGATGCGGACGATTCATTCAGAGGCGTAATTCCAGGTTATATTGTTGCAGATGCGACCAAAGAAATACCTTTCTCAGATAATACGTTTGAAATCACAATGGCCTACGCTAATCCGATTTTTGATACAGAGAGTATCGAAGCATATTCAGAAGCACTTCGGGTTACAAAAGAAGGAGGACAGCTACGGATTGGCCCCTTTTTTCTCCCCGTAAGGAAAACGAGGACATAAATGCTGCTCAGGCACAATATGATAAGTTGAAACAACTATTTCCAAATATATCGATTTCTGAACCGAAATCATCACACGTCCCAGAATACAATCTACATTACTTTATAATTACCAAAGACTAATACAGTTGAACTTCCTGCAACTCAAAAGAGCACAAAACAATCTACAAAGGATACGAGAGGTAGGAAAAAGTAATTACATGTTGATATACTTACACCATGAACAAAGCAATACTAATGGTTATCATCGCCCTACTTATAACAGGGTGGTACTGGTATGACAACAAAGAAGAGCCGCTGTACGGCAAGGGGGCTGTTCCGACTTCTGCTGATAACACTCCTCCCGGTATCATTCATAATATACCCGTTCCGGATGCGGTAGCGGCTGCGCGATCCATAGTTGCAGAAAAGGAGAGAGTAGATGAGGGAGTGGTAATCGTTATGTCTGCTTACGAACGCGAATGGCCTAATGCTTGTTTGGGGTTGGAGGCGAAAGATGAAATGTGTGCACAGGTGATAACACCTGGATTTGAGGTAATTGTTCAAGTCAGTACCACAGGCGAACGATTCACCTATAGAACAAATGATACGGGGAGTATGTTACGAGAAGAGTAAACCACCACGTATCAACTTGGTGAGCAACAC
>DFOX01000004.1 GCA_002376945.1 Patescibacteria group bacterium UBA3530 | reverse complement strand
AGTTAAAAATTTAAATTCATTTCGCGCAGTCGAAAGAGCTATTGCATTTGAAATAGACAGGCAATCAAAATTACTCGACTCGGGAGAAAAAGTGGTACAGGAAACCAGAGGATGGGATGAAAACAAGAACAGTACTTTCAGTCAGCGTCTGAAAGAAGAAGAAGCCGATTATCGATATTTTCCAGATCCAGACTTACCAAAATTAAAGCTATCAGAGGAGGACGAATTCTCTGTAGAGGTATTATCACAAACCATTCCGGAACTTCCGTGGGATAGAAGGGATAGATTGACTGCAACATTAGGATTACGTGCTGATGATGCGGAAATGTATGTAATTGATGACAAACTACATCAGCTTCTGATGAGTACAATCGAACATCTTGAGCCATCAGATTATACGTTGGCATCAAACTACATATCAAATAACCTGGTGGCAGTCTCTGTGCCTGCGGGGAGTCATGTATCTGATAATGTTAACAGCAAAGAGCTGGCCACCGTAATTGAACTTGCATCCACCGGAGATATTTCTTCAAACGGTGCGGTTGAACTAATTGCATATGTCGCGCACGGAGGCATACATGTCTTGCAGGAGGCAGAGAAGAGAGGATTGATACAGCAAAACGACGATGCGGCACTGAAGCAGCTCGTAGACACTATTTTGAGTGAAAATAGCGATGTCGCAGCAGAATTTAAGAGCGGAAAGGAGCAGGCGTTACAATTTTTGGTCGGACAAGGGATGCGGGTAAGTAACGGGAGTGCAAACCCAGAAAAGGTAAAAGAGATGCTGCGAAAGGAATTGTCATAGCAACACTCTCGGCTATTCGAGTTACGATATCCACAATATAAGCCACGCTACAGCTTGTCTCTGATAAGCGAGAAGTGCTAGTATGGATACATATGAGTATTGTGATGGGGAACAAAAAGTACCTCGCAACAAACGAAGCTGCGGAAATTACAGAGTACACGATTGATTACATTGGGCAGCTCTGTAGGGAGAAAAAGGTTGCATGTAAAAGAGTCTCGGGACACTGGTTCGTGCGAGAAGAGAGTTTAACTGCATACTCCAATAATGAAGAAAATGCTGCCGTGGTTGTATCCAACGAGATTGGAGAGGATTCAGGTATGCTTCTTGACGGAGTTGAATATATTGCAACTGCAAAAGCAGCGGAACTCACCGGGTACACCCAAGATTACATAGGGCAATTGTCGAGAAGCGGCGAAATACAAGCACAAAAAGTTGGCCGTAGGTGGTTTGTAGGGAGAGAGGATATTCTCCAACACAAGGAAAGTCATGAAGTAACGGATGTGAAAGAAGATGAGACGACTGATGAAGACACCACTGTTGTAGCAGCAGAGACGATTACTCCCAAGGTAGCGGAAAAAAGAGTGAAAATAAACGACATAAACTTTAACGTAAAGTATACTTCAGAAACCTCGACACCGCTGATCCCGAAGATGAATTCTCATAGATCAGCACACACACAATATGAGTCTCATGAGATAAATACCCCAAAATTCGAAACCGAAACGATACATGCTCCAATCTCGGAAAGTCCAGCTTTTTCACTAAAAACACCCTCGACAATCCGAACTGTTAAAAAACCGCTCAACCGCGTATCTCGCAAGGACGTGATAGAAAGATCACACATGATAATGAGCACCAAAAGAGTCTCAAAACCACCCAAAAAGAAGAAAAAGATTGCAGTGAAGGCCTTTATTGGCATTTTTATCGCTTCAGCAGTGGGCTATGGCATCTATGTCAGTGATCTAGACAAGGTAACCATCAAGACACCAGCTTTGGTTGAGCAGCTCCTGCTCCTTGTCGAACGCTTTGATACTGCATTGCCGGGGAATGAATTTATCTACACTGCTCCAAAATAATATTTCCGAAATACCTTTAAAAATATAGACACATCGGAAGGGATGGCATTCACTTGAAGGAGCGCTTGTTGGGTGAGTGATGCAACAAATTATGTGCATTCCATACATGCAGCAGCCGGAAAACGAATAGCACTTCTTGCATGTCGCATCAGCGCAAGCAGCAACTCGAAAAGTCGCTCTCGGGGGATGCCAAAGAGACGCATGAGCGCCAATTATGATTCATTCCCGCGTTTGGGAGAGTGGATGCGGTTGGTTGTGCACACATGCGGTAATTTTCTATCGAATGCGCAATAATGTGATATACATGCTTATCCCCAAAAGAGCTCGCGCAGTATCCGAAATATGTAGTATTATATAGCTACATCGCGTTTACGAACTGTTATTGAACTGTGAGTAAACAACTAATTCTCGACAATAAAAAATATATTTCAACGAAGGACGCAGCAGAATCTGTTGGGTATACTTCCGATTATGTTGGAAAGCTCTGTCGAACGCATACTATTGCGTGTCGTCGAATTGGTCGTTCGTGGTTTGTTGATAAAAGTTCACTTGGTGAATTTGTACTCTCGCAGGATAAGGATCGACAGGAAAGACGTGAGCAATTATCACAGCAGCGCAAAGAAGAATATATTGAGCAATTGCAAACTACACCTGAGATTCCGGAAACAAAGGACGCAGAAATCAGAAGTGAGGAACCGGTGCAAGAGGAAATCGTGTCGGGCGAGGCATATACATACACCGAGTCAGGACGTTCTCGAATCGAGAATCCGATTACCGGAACACACTTCCGAATAAAGCTGCTCGATATGGAGGAGGCCAAGAAGGCGATAGAATCTCCTTTGCATCATGCCGCAATACTTCCTCAAACTCCTCTGTACAACCTGGGACAGAAGATAGTTGCGCTGGTAACCTCATTTTCACTTGTCGCCGGATCCTATGCTGTTATCGATCAAAATTACTATGAAGTAATGGCACAGCATGTCATTCGTGCATCAGACGAGATGGTGGCTGCATTACAAACCATTCCTGTTGCACTTACCGACTTAGATTCAGCATTGAGCAACTCACTTGCGGTTGTTGATGAGCTTGCACAACAACCAACTGCAGCTTTGCTGGGACGAAATGTAACCGCGCAAGTAAGTGCAGCAGACGCTGTTTCAAAGACATACGCAAGCATCACTTCTTTCTTTCGAGGGCTGGGCAGTACTTTGAGTCCAATGACTACAGTCGTTGCAACAGGAAGCAATCGTGGCAGTGTCGATGTTGTGGTGCGCAGTGTTGCCGATGTGTCCGCGGAGATCGAAGAGGAATTTATATACAATGAAATATCTCGCAAGCCGAGCACGGTCGCTCAGACGATCATCACCCAACCGGTCATTGAACGTGTGGTAACCACTGAGCGCGTAGTAACGGAGGGCGGTTTATCTCTCATACAATTGCAACAGGTAGAAAACGAGTTGCGAAAAGAAATAGCCCGCATCGCAACGGCAAGTGAGAGAAATACCGGTGCCAGCTTCACCAATATTGCGTTGAGTCAGAGAATCGATAATTTGGGGGATGTTGATATTTCAAACTCAAGAATTACCAGTTCAACTGTCGCTGCGTCATCACTCACTGTTTCCGGCAGCGCGACCTTCAATGGGGAGTCCACCTTTAATGATACGGTAACATTTACAACTCCTGCTGTATTTACCGATCTAACCCTATCAGGAGACCTGGCAGTGAACGGGGGTGATATTACTACAACAGCAACATCCTGGAATTTTGATGTTGCAGATACGGGAGTCATTACCTTTCGTGACGGCACCAACACCTTATTCAC
>DFOX01000017.1:4644-22864 GCA_002376945.1 Patescibacteria group bacterium UBA3530 | reverse complement strand
CGGTCACCTGCACTAAGGGGGTTGTGATTCCTAAAGAAAATATTGATACCAATGAGGGTGTGGAAAATCCCAATGAAAGTGAGGGTGGAGATTCGCAAAAATTTGACTTCCTTGTAATATCTCCCGGGGTTATCGGCGTTCGCTGCGACGGAAGCGGGAATAACGCAGTGAGCTGTACTGATGTAACAACGTATTGTAGCAATAATGGTTATACCGATATTAGTACCAATGTGACAAGAGCGGGGCGCATGGTCACATGTAAAACTGAATGAGTTCGTTTGATTACTCCTCAGAAAAACAAATAACCACTCGTCGCTCTCTTCCTTCACCATGAGACTCGGTTCGTATATGGGGCTCTTCTGCTAGAGCCGAGTGTACTATCATACGCTCATAGGCACTCATGGGCGTCATCTCTACGTTATATTTAAGAGAACGTGCTCGTTCTGCAAGTAGTTTCGCGGTATCTTTTAAGTCATTAATCTTCTTTGTCCTGTATCCATTCACGTCAACAATAAATCGAATGTTTTCTTCAGTAGTATCAAAAGTTTTTTTAACAATATGATTCAACGCTCGAATCGTATCTCCTCGCGAACCTATCAATACAGCACTCTCTTTTGTTGTTATTTGAAAAATGGTTTGATCACCGTTCTTCTCACAAACGACCGATTCATATGAAATAGAAAGTTTTGTAAGGAGTTGTTCTATAAAATTTTTAATTACTTCCTGTTTCATGTTTTTTCAATTCACGGCGAACAAGAAATTCCTGTCCTATTGCAAATATATTACTCGTAGCCCAATAAAGTGCAATTGCCGCAGAGATGGTGTAGGAAATAGCGACTACTATTATAGGCATAACATATTTCATTTGTATGTGGAAGCTGCGCGCTAAATCATCTTTAACGGTTGGATTGTCTCCTCGAGGTTTTGGTGCCGGTAATGCATAGTATGTATGAATGAATTGAGTTGCGCCTGCAATAAGTGCAAGAACAATACTTCTTCCTCCAATATCAGCAATCCATAAAAATTGCATGTTCACCATTTCTGGAATAGAAACAAACGTATAGAGAATGTCAGTATTAATTTCCGGAAGTCCTCCTTTGTAAAATACCCAATAGAGTCCTAAGATTATCGGTAGTTGTATTAGTATAACGAGAATACTGAGGAATGGTCGTACTTTGTATTCTTTGTATAAGGCCATTATTTTGAGCGTCTGTTCGTGCTTGTCGTCTTGATATGTTTCTTTTATTTCCTCCATTTTGGGAGCAAGTTCTTTCATTCGAACCTGCATGTGTGCCACTTTGTGTGCAAGAGGAAATAGAATTATTTTCACCAAGATAGTAAGTACCACAACAGCCAAACCCATATCTGCATACGGAACGATGTCTATCAAGAATACCAGTCCATTATAGAGAGGGTTGTATACAAAAGTGTTAAAAGCTGCGGTAATCATTGCAGCATAGTATCGCAGAGTCTGTGACAAGTAAACAAATTACAAAAGTGTCTCTATTTGATTTTTAATTTCTTGAGTATCACACCGATCAATTCCTTTTTTAACATATACAACAACACTGTAATTGTCCGGAATTTGTATGGATTTAAGTACTGCCCGTACTCTTCTTTTTATGGTATTTCGAAGAAACGCCTTTGGGATGATTTTTTTTGGTACTACCACCGCATATCGCGAAGGGGAGTGTGATAATTCCATTGTATGTATACGTAGGTTTGGAGATTGTTGTTTTTTTCCTTTTTGAACTATTTTTTGTATATCTTCGGTTGTGGCTCGTTTATTTTTGGAAAACATACTCTTGTGTAAAAATTCCGCAGTAGCGGAATCTTTATCCTTTTCGCTTAACGGTAAGTTTGGTGCGACCCCGTTGTCGTCGAGTTTTAAGTATACGACGTCCAGCAGCAGTTGCGGTTCGAGCGAGAAATCCATGCTTTCTCATTCTTTTCTTTTTCTTTGGTTGATATGTTCGTTTGGTTGACATAGTCCACTATAGTACGGATATAATAAAGAAAAGCAATAGCTAATTTACAATACTGTGTCTGTGCATATCTTTTTAGTTATACCCACATGATGTTCTCTCTACATTTTTTCTAAAGAACATTTAACTCTTGTACATACTGTGTTTTTGTAATAAAAATGTCCTTGAGTGTGATGTAGTGATTTTTACACCATATGTATGATTACTTTATCAACACGTTGTACACAAAATAGGGTGTATTTTTAAAATTTTCACACTGTGGAAAAGATGTATATAATGTTTCGACGTATTGCGTATGTTGAACGACCAAGAACTATGGCAAAACACTCTTGTTCATATTGAAATGAATATTTCTGAAGCTGGTTTTCGTACTTGGTTTAAAGATACTGTCATTGTTAAACATGATAATAATATTATCACTATTGGTGTTCCGAATAAGATTGTAAAAGATTGGTTACAAGAAAAACACCACCATTTTATCCTTAAATCATTGAGGGGTTTTGATGATTCTATACGATCTGTTGAATATATGGTGACAAAAAATGCTGCAAAACGTGCGGCAAGGGAACAAAAAACAAACCAAGTGAGTGTTAATCAAAATCAATTGTTGTTACAAGATATGTTTATTGATAAAAGGGATAATTTAAATCCTCGATATACATTTGATACGTTTGTGGTAGGTCCCTTTAATCAATTAGCACACGCAGCAGCTGAAGCTGTTGTGCAAAACCCAGGACTAACATACAACCCACTCTTTATTTATGGAGGAACAGGTCATGGAAAAACTCATTTAATTCAAGCTGTTGGTAATTATTTAAAAAAAACCAACTCTAATCGAAAGGTGTTTTATGTAACTTCTGAGCGATTTGCAATGGATTATATTAATGCAATAAAAACAGGGAAGGGAAATAATTTTAAAGACAAATATCGTCAATATGATGTCCTTATTTTTGATGATGTTCAATTTATTGCCGATAAAGAGAAAACACAGGAAGAATTATTTCATCTTTTTAACGCTTTGTATGATAATAATAAACAAATTGTTTTTTCTTCAGATAAACATCCAAATAGTTTGATTGGTTTACAAGATAGATTAAAAGGAAGATTGAGTGCTGGAATGGTTGCAGAAATTCCAAACCCTGATATTGAATCAAGGATGGAAATTCTTAAAGAAAAAGCACAACAGAACAGTTTTAATATACCTGATGAAGTGCTTGAATATATCGCGAAAGAAGTTCCTGGTAATATTCGAGAATTAGAAGGTCTTTTAAATACATTAATTTGTAAAACACAACTAAAAGGGAAGGAGTTAAGTGCACAAGAAGTACAAAATGTTGTGAAAAACACCACAAAACCGAATAAGAATATTTCTGTTTCTGAAGTGGTAAAGAAAATTTCTCGTTATTATGAAGTGGATGAACAAAATATATATAAAAAAACAAGAAAAAAAGAAGTTGTTCGTCCTCGTCAGGTGATTATGTATATCCTTCGTGAAGATTTTGCTATTTCATACCCAAGTATTGGAGAGAAAATAGGAGGTCGTGATCACACAACAGTAATTCACTCTTGTGAGAAAATTAAAAATGAAATAAAGACTGATATTTCTCTTGATCAAGAAATTGATCATGTTCGAACACTTATACATAATTAATTGTGTATAAGTGTTTGGGTTTGTTGTGTATAAGAGGAGGAATTACAGTTATAGTTATACACATAAAAATTCAAATTTATTTTTATATGTTGGTTATACCCATTTTAAGTAAGGAGTTACTACTATATAACCCACAAGTGTGTCATTGAAAATATCTTTATCACACGCGACATTATACGAGTTATACCCATATCCACTACAGTAATAAACAATATAATGTAGAAAAATAAAAAGATATGAAATTAGAGTGTTTAAAAAAAGATTTAGAAGAAGCTGTGGAAACAACTACACGTATTGTTTCAAACACTACTACACTTCCAATACTTAAATGTATTGTATTTGAAGCAACATCAAATAAAGTGTTGTTACGATCAACTAATCTTGAATTAGGTATTGAGAAAAAATTAACCGCTCAAGTTCAAAAAGAGGGTAGTGTTGCGATACCTGCTCAAATAACACTTTCAACACTTAAAACATTTCCAAACCAATCAAAAGTACAAATAGAGTTGATTGATACATCATTAGTTTTTAAAATAGGTGGTACAAAAACAACTATAAAAACAATTCCACTGGATGATTTTCCAACAATTCCTCATCTTGAAAATAAAAACAAATACACACTCCCTAAAGAAAGTATTATAAAAGGAGTAAGAAATGTTTTATACAGTGCTTCAACTTCATTAATTAAACCAGAATTAGCAAGTATATATATTTATCAAGAAAACGATTCTCTTATATTCGTTGCTACTGATTCATTTCGATTAGCTGAACAAAAAATTCAATCAAAATCCTCAGAAGAGATTCCTCCAACTATAATTCCAGTCAAAAACACAATAGAATTAGTTCGTATTTTAGAAACACAACAAGAAGAAGATATCACTATATATTTTGATGAAAACCAATGTTCATTAGAAACACAAAATTTATATATAACATCAAGAATTATTGATGGATCATTCCCGGATTATAAAAGTATTCTTCCTAAAAAAACAACAACAGAAGTTGTGGTATTAAAAGAAGATCTTTTACAAACAGTAAAAAAATCTCAAATATTTTCAGATAAATTCGGACAAATTAATCTCCATATATATCCAAAGAAAAAAACATTTACTATAAGTGCACATAATACCGATATAGGAGAAATATTTGATTCTTTGGAAGCAGTATGTTCTGGTGAAGATTTAGATATTAGTTTTAACTATAAATACCTCCTTGATGTATTCCAATCATTTCAATCAGATAGTATTACATTACGTTTTTCTGGAATAGGAAAACCATTAGTAATAACCGGTGTGGGAAATAAATCATTCACCTATCTTGTTATGCCAATGAATAGGTAATTGTATGAAAAACCTTAATGAATTATTACAAAGGTATACAACAATAAAAACACCTCATGCAACTATTATAAAAACTTTCTGCACAGCAGTTGAGGATATATTACAAATCTCTCTTAAGGAAAAAAATATTTCTATCTCTAAAAATACAATATGGATTCAAGCACCTTCTAGTATTAAAAACGAAATTAAAATACACCAAAAAGAGATATTAAAATACATTCATACTAAAACAGGAGGAACTCATACACCTACATCAATTTTCTAACGCACCACAAAAGTTGTTTGTGCTTCATACACACCAGAATCAAGTGTACGCACAATCACACGTAAATTCTTTTCACCACGACTATTTGGTATAACAGAGAATGAATAAGGTTTTTTGTTAGAACTACCCATAAAAATTCCATCCAAAAAATATTCCACATTTGTTATTAAAGTCGGATTTGTAGTTATGGATACATCCACTGTTTCTCCAAAAACAAATTCTCGTCCATTTATTGGAGATGAAATAATTACTCCACCAGATATATTTTCAGTATTAATAAGTTGTGGTGAATTTTCCTGAGCCCACAACCCAACTGCATATTCCCATAAATCATATTGTGCGTCAGCACGAGGGTTGGTAGGTAAAGCTCCTCGTGGATCATCTTTTAAAACCCAGTAAAGAATCGAATGTATACTAGGATTTATGATTGATCCTTGCCAAAATCCCTTCAAAACAGGTTTCAGGGAATTAATATCTTCTTCTGGTTCAGGTGGTGTGAAATTCTCCGCCTCGATAAGTGGTAATGCTTGATCCATAAATTCTCGCCACATAGGAGCAAGAACAAACCCTGCCACCTTTTTAACAATAGGTGAGTTATCATTATTTCCACCCCACGTAGCAACTGATATATTTGGTGTATATCCCATTATCCATACATCTCTAAAATCATTAGTGGTTCCTGTTTTTACCGCAACTTGTTGATTTCCAAAGTAAAATGAATTTTGACCATATGCCGGTGTTCGTGCATCTACATCAGTAAGAACACTTGAGAGTAGGCGTGTTGCTTGCTGACTCAATATTCTCTGACCTTCCTTTTCTTCATATTCTTCAAGAACAGTTCCACTCGAATCCTCAACTGTAAGGATAGGTGTAATATCTTGACGAACCCCGTCATTTGCAAATACTGCATATGCACCTGCTAGTTCAAGTGGCGAAACTTCTCCTCCACCAAGAACGAGTGAATATCCATAATAATTTGGTCCTTTATCCAAACTCATTATTCCAAGTGCCTCAGCTGTTTCCAATGCAGTTTTTATCGTTGTAAGGTGTAGTACTTTAATTGCCGGTATATTGATTGACTGTGCCAGTGCATTTCTGAGTGTTATAGGTCCTCTAAATATACCATCATAGTTAACCGGAGAATAGCACTTTTCGTTAGTTTCAAATACGTCCGGTTCACACGTAACAGAAAATTGTGTCGGAACATCAAACACTGTTGTTTCAGGTGTATACCCTTTCTCAAAAGCTGCTGCATATACAATCGGTTTAAAGGTCGATCCTGGTTGTCGATATGCAGTGGTAATATTAAATTTACCATCAATCGTTTCATCAAAATAATCTCGAGAACCCACCATGGTTATAATCTGACCAGTTTTTGGATCAATAGCAACAAGTGCTGCATTTTCTGCATTAAACTTCTCTTCATTTTCAAAAGCGTATTTTTTAACAACATCCTCTCCTATTTGTTGTAGGTTGTAGTCAAGTGTGGTGATTACCTTAAGACCTCCTTCATACAACGCATCTCTACCATATTTTTCCTCAAGATATTCTTGTACATAAAAAACAAAATGCGGCGCTTTAATATTAGTGTCTCCATACTGTTCAAACACCACCACCTCTTCTTTTGCCTCCTGATACGCTTGTTGTGTTATAAAACCCTTCTCCAACATCTTTTCAAGGACCAAATTTTTCCGCGCATCCAATAAATCAGCCCTTCCTCCATAGGGTGAATATCTACTCGGTGCCTGCGGGAGGGCTGCCATATATGCTGCTTGTGCGAGCGTTATATCTTTCGCTGATGTTGCAAAGAAACGTTGAGCAGCTTCTTCTACACCGTATACATTTCCTCCATACGGCGCTTCATTCAGATAGAGTTCCAAAATAGCATCTTTGGTTAAAATTTTCTCAACCTTTAATGCAAGAATCCACTCCTTTACTTTACGAGAAATCTTTTTTTCACTGGTGAGGAGTGTGTTTTTTACCACTTGTTGAGTAATAGTAGATCCTCCTTGACTGTACGTACCTGATTTGAGATTAGCCAACACCGCTCGTGCTATTGCGCGCGGTTTAATACCTTTGTGTTCGTAAAATTCCGCATCTTCAATAGCAATCGTTGCATTCTTTAAATCTCGAGATATTTCTGATAACGGTACAACCGTTCTCCGCACATTATCATGTAAATCAAACAATAATACTTCTCCGGTTCGGTCATATATCTTTGTTGATTGTGTTATCAATCGGGATTCAAAACCATCAAGTGTTGGAATTTCCAATGTGGCCACCCACACAAAAGAAGCACTCATAATTAAAAAAGCGCATGCAACTCCCACAATCACCGTATTTCGCATCACCTGCTTCATTATCTGAAACGGTACCATGAAAGGATAATTTGGTGTAGTATTGACGCATGTTTTCTTGGTTACAAAAAAATCAGCCAATTATCACGGATGAGAAAAAAATAGAAGAACTGCTTACACGTGGTGTTGAGGAAGTTATACACTACGACGATCTAAAAGAGAAACTCCTCTCCGGAAGACGGTTGAGAATTAAGTTGGGGATTGACCCTACGAGTCCCAATCTACACCTGGGAAGAATGGTGCCTCTTTTAAAACTGAGAGATTTTCAGGAGTTGGGACACCAAATTATCTTAATTGTCGGCGATGGAACCGGTGTTATCGGTGACACTTCAGATAAAGAGAGTGAGCGCCCGATGCTCACCAAAGAAGAAGTGACCCGTAATATGAAAACCTACTTTGAACAAGCGGGACAGATTCTTGATATGAGTAAAGTGGAAAAGCGGAGAAACTCCGAGTGGTTACATACATTAACATATGTAGAGATTGGAGAGCATGCAAACCAATTTTCGGTTGCTGATTTTATCGCTCGCGACAATATAAAAAAGCGACTCGATACGGGAAAGCGAGTATCACTTCGAGAAATGCTCTACCCACTGATGCAGGGGTACGATAGTGTGGCAATTAACGCAAATGTGGAGCTTGGAGGGACTGATCAGCGATTTAATTTACTCGCCGGACGCACCCTACAGACATATATGGGACAGGAGCCGCAAAACATTCTCACCACTCCGATCATTGATGGTACTGACGGACGTAAGATGAGCTCCAGTTGGGGTAATACGGTGAATATAACCGAAGCGCCTGGTGAAATGTATGCAAAAGTTATGCGCCTCAACGATGAATTGATGCCAACATATTTTCAAAATATCACACGGCTTCCTCTAGACGAGGTACACACTATCGTTGCCAGTTTACAAGAGGGTACACGTAATGTGCGGGATACCAAAATGCTGTTGGCACACACGATAGTATCCTTGCTACACAACGAGAAATTAGCTGATGAAGCACAAGATGCTTTTGTAACGACCTTCCAGAAACGAGAAACACCCAAGGAGATACAAAAAGTTGCAGGGGAAGGGAAACTACTCAAAGAGGTGTTGCTTGAAGCGGGGATTGTAGAATCAAAAACCGACTTCAAACGTCTTGTTGAGAGTCGTGCCATTGAGAACAAGACCACCAAGAAGAAAGTAGACGATATAGAAGCGGTGGCCCATACAGGAACGTATAAAATAGGGAAACATCGATTTATTGAGGTGGTATAAATAAACGGCTCAATGGGTGAGCCGTTTATTTAGCGCTCATCTTCGCCATCTGTGTACGGCATCTCAGGGACGTCATCCTCATCCTCATCACCCCAGACACTATCTTCATCCTCATCGTTTAAGGAAGCATCTTCGTGAGGTGTTTCGGTAGAATCTTCATCATCATCCAGTGAATCATCAGTTTCAAAGGCCTCATCTAAATCTTCTAATGTGTTTTCATCGTGATCCATACAATTTTATAAACTAATAGACAGCTTTTACCCTGCACGCATTTTGTATCAAATTGGCACACATTTTCAAGAGGGGGTGCGGTGTGGAAAATTGTTTAACGCACGCACGCACTATGTGTCAATGCCACCGCTATCGCGTCATATTCATCATCAAGCGGTATTTCATGCGAAATATCCACCAAATGATGAATCATCGTTTGGACCTCGCGTTTGCTCGCGCGCCCATTTCCTCCAACGGCTGATTTAATTTGTGGTGGTGTGTATTCGAAAACATCCAAATCGTTTTTCCTTGCCAGATACATAAGTACGCCGCGCACCGCCGCCACGTCCATAGCCGTTTTCTGATTAGTATTAAAATAGACATTTTCAAAAGCCAAGTGATCTGGAGAAAATTCTTGTATCACTTCTTGAATTCTTTCTCCCACGAGAAAAAGGCGCTCATGAAAGGGGAGTGCAGAATCGGTTTGAAAACATGAACTATATACAAGTGTTTCATCTCCTTTTTTCTCAAGTATCGAAATACCAAGACGATCATATCCGGGGTCGATACCGAGTATTCGCATAGGCGCTACGCTGCGTTGGTGTACACTTCCTGTACATCATCATGCTCATCAAGAACTTCCATAAGTTTTTCAAGTTTGTCTCCGTCGGAATCGGATATATCTACTACTGTATTTGGTTCGTACCCTTCGGCAGTTTTAGTGAATGCCCATGCGGCACTGCCGGGAGTGGCGAGTTCATACTCAAGCCGTGAAAGAAGATGGCGAATTTCAGCCGCAGTACGGTTTCTGTTATCGGTAACAAGATTGATAAGTACCGCAGTTCCTCCCGGACCATACATTTCATATAATATAGACTCCAATGCTGCTGTTTCAGAAGAAATACCCTTGGCAATTGCACGTTCAATATTATCGCTGGGCATGTTTACCGCGCGTGCTGATTCAATTGCGGTGCGGAGTCCTGCGGAAGTTATATCACCATGTGCTTTTTTAGATTCGACGGCGATTAATCGCGCCATTTTTCCAAACACCTTACTCTTCGCCGCGTCAGTCGCCGCCTTTTTATGCTTAATCTTTGACCATTTATTGTGTCCTGCCATATATCAGTAGAGTGTACACAAAAACGAGTGTGTTTGGAAGAATGTAATCTATGCACCAATGTGTGCCATCCCCTGTGGAGTAGCTACTCTGCCTCGCGGTGTCCTTTCAAGGAATCCAAGCTGAATCAAATACGGTTCATGCACATCTTCAATAGTGCTCTCTTCCTCAGAAACTGCTGCGGCAAGCGTTTTTAATCCCACCGGACCACCGCTGAATTTCTTCACAATGGTCTTGAGAATGTCCCGATCGGTTCGGTTCAACCCCATTTCGTCAATATCAATCAACGCAAGTGCTTCTTGCGCGGAAAGCTTATCCAACTTTCTTTTGTGCACCTGTGCAAAGTCACGACAGCGCTTTAAAAGAAAGTTTGCCGTGCGTGGGGTAAAGCGGCTTCGTCGTGCTATTTCATCAAGCGCCTCCGCATCAATAGCAACTCCCAAAATCGAAGCAGATCGGGATAAGATATCCTTCACCTCATCTTCTGAGTAGTATTCAAGACGGAAGGTCCCTCCTGAAAAACGACTACGTAAAGGACTCGAAATCCCGGACATTTGTGTAGTGGCCGCAATCAGTGTAAACGCAGGAAGTTCCAACTGGAGTGTTCGTGCTGACGGTCCTTTTCCGATAATGATGTCCAGAACCCCCGATTCCATGGCAGGGTAGAGAACTTCTTCAATATGCTTATGCAACCGATGAATTTCGTCGATAAACAGTACATCCTTGTCGCCAAGGTTGGTGAGGACTGAAGCAAGGTCTCCGACTTTTTCTATAGCGGGCCCTGAGGTAATGCGAATTTGCGCACCGGTTTCGTGCGCGATCAAATGAGCGAGGGTCGTCTTACCCAGTCCGGGAGGGCCATAGAAGAGAATGTGCTCCGGTGGCTGTCCGCGTTCTTGCGCTGCTTGAAGCAAAATACGCAAATTCTTCTTTATACGAGATTGTCCAACGTAATCATCCCACGTATGCGGACGCAACGTCTTATCAAGAAACGCATCTGGTGAATCGTCGATTGGGGTTGACATACAAACTTAATGTGGTAGTATGCCTCCACGTTCATTACTGCAGCATATTTTCGGAGGCAAAATTCTCTAAACGATGAGACTCATCGTCAATAAGAGACCATTCAGAGACGAAGTGGTCTTGAGCCCTACGGACGTGTCACGACATGTTCATGGGGCTCAAGGCGCTGTTTCCATCCCTAGAGTGGCACTCGGCCTTGTTTTACACAAGGCATCGTTTAGAGAATTTTATCCCTGATTCGTACCGGAACACCCACCATCGGCGGAGTGTTTTTCGTCTAATGCAACCATAACAGGGGCGCGTACGTTTGAACAGTTGACGTTCCAAAAAGGGTGTACTCAAACACGCAAAAACGCGACTTGGGCGGCCGCGCTTTTGCTCACACACTAACTCCTATATATGTGCATATAGAGGAGTGCGTTGAGCATCGAATAGTATTCGGTGCTCAACACTATTGATAGTATACAAAAATATGCTACTGGGGTGGTGAGTTGTCCACATCTTTCATTGCATGCAAATCAGCATCGTCTATATCAACCACGCGAGCAAGTTCTTCAAGCGAGGTGATTCCCTCGAGCACCTTCACGACACCATCTTCTGCAATACGGCGGATCCCTTGATGACGCGAAGCTCTCCAGATGTCAAGTTCGCTCGGTTTTGAGCGTATCGCCTCCTCAACCCGCTCGTCTACTTTAATAGCTTCATAGATTGCGATTCGCCCTGTATACCCCGTTCCGCCACACGCAGCACACCCTCCCGGGACCCACATAACGTCTCTATTTGCAGGAAGTGATTCAGGACGCGGTATGTTGTACAGGAGTGCGTTGATTTTCTCTCTCGCAACTCCATTAATGGGAGCTCCTTTCTTGCAATGATTACAGAGTCGACGAACAAGTCGTTGCGCCATTGCTAAATTTACCGCACTTCCCAAGATCTCGGGCTGCACTTTGATATCAATTAAACGAGGGAATGTACCGGCGGCATTGTTGGTGTGAAGTGTTGAAAATACCAAGTGTCCTGTGAGTGCGGCGTGCACTGCGGTTGATGCAACTTCCGGATCACGAATCTCGCCTACCATAATCACATCCGGATCTTGCCGCAAAATGCTACGCAATCCTGAGGCGAATGAGTAATTCTTCTCAACTTGAGTCTGTACGATTCCATCAAGATGATATTCAACAGGATTTTCAAGGGTAATAATTTTAATCCCCGGCTTGTTCACCGTCTTAAGAAAAGCATACAGTGTCGTCGTCTTTCCAGATCCTGTTGGCCCCGTGTTGAGAATCATACCGTTTGGCTTTTTAATCTCCTGCAAGAACAGTTGTTGTAAGTGTGCATCCATTCCCAACTCCTCTAGAGAAACGCCAATAGCTGAGGGGTCAAGCAAGCGCATCACGACAGTTTCTCCGAAATTCCCGGGGATGATGGAAGTACGAATTTCCATATCACTACCTCCTATTTTCACACTGAATCGCCCATCTTGAGCAGCAGTCTTAATGTTTAATTTCAATCCGGAGAGTAATTTGATACGAGAGAGTAGTAACGTATACGTTGGATGATCAAATGAGAGGAGGTCGGTTAATACTCCGTCAAGTCGAAAACGTACGCGTATCAGTTCATCTTCCGGTTCAATATGAATATCAGATGCATTCAAGGCCAATCCGCCGCCGATAAGGACTTCGAGCACGCGAGAAACACGGTGCGCTTTCTTGCTCGCAATACTCTCATCCACTCGCTTTTGAACATCACTAAAGCTGACCAGCTCTTCCTGCATCTTTTCAATTGCGTCACTGGCTATCGTCAAAACACCGCCTTCACTTGCCGCAGCTCGAGAAATGTCTTGGTAATGCTCCCATGCGTGAGAGAGTGATGCAGTCGACACCATAAAGAGGCGAGTCGTATACCCAAGCTTTTCCAACTCCGCAACGGCTTCCAATGAATCTCGTCTTCCGGGAGCGCGCATCGCCACAAACAACTTTTTACCTACTTTTCTAAAGGGAGCAATCTCAACTGCGCGCGCCGTATCTTCCTCAACAAGACGCAGCGCATCTGTTTCAATTGAAATACGTGTGAGATCAACATATTCAACACCATATTTTGACGAAAGGGCTCGAGCAAGATCCTCCTCCTCCTGTTCGTAGAGTTCGGAGAGTCTCTCCTTCTGTTCTCTGTCGTCGAATTGGACCATACCGTACAGCAATTTTACCACGTTCGGTGCATAACTTTGCTACAATACACATATCATGGAGTGTGTTCTGAAGGATTTTAAAGAAGAAGCGAAGCGATTTCTCAATGCACTTGTTCCAGAAACGCAACATGCCACCGTATTAGCTCTGCATGGCGATTTAGGGTCGGGAAAGACAACCTTCGTACAAGAACTTGCGAAAAACCTCGGAGTTGTCGACGAAGTGGTGAGTCCGACGTTTGTCATACAAAAGCAATATGTTCTCGAAAATCAGAAATTTGATCAGCTCATTCACATCGATGCATATCGACTCACCGAAGGTGCGCAGATACACGTACTTAATTGGGACGAGATATCCAAAACATCGGGAAATTTAATTTGCATTGAATGGCCGGAGAACATCAAAGACGCTCTTAGGAGCAGTACGCAACATCTGTATTTTACATACATAGACGAGGATACCCGAGATATTTCATATGGTGAAAAAACATAGCACAACCTTGGTATTACTTGATGCGCACGCGATCATCCATCGTGCGTATCATGCGTTACCTGATTTTTCCTCAAGCAAAGGAGAGCCGACCGGCGCACTGTACGGACTTTCGACCATGCTTATGAAAATAATTCAAGAGCTCAACCCGGATTACATCGCTGCTTGTTTTGACTTACCAAAACCAACACAGCGGCATGAGATGTTCCCCGACTACAAAGGAGGTAGGAAGAAGGCGGATTTGGAATTACAACAGCAACTGGAGAGAAGTCGCGATGTTTTCAACGCTTTTGGAATCCCCCTGTATGACTCGGTAGGATTTGAAGCCGATGACATACTGGGAACTATTTGCGAGCAACTAAAACAAGATGCGGTGAATATCATTATTGCATCAGGAGATATGGATACACTCCAGTTGGTCGAAAAGGATCGCGTGTCTGTATACACTCTCAGGAAGGGGATACAAGACACCATGATATACGACGAAGAAGCGGTCAAAGATCGATTTGGTTTTGAACCCTCGCTACTCACTGATTACAAAGGTCTTCGTGGAGATCCTTCTGACAACATTCCCGGTATTCGAGGTATTGGAGAAAAAACAGCTACAACACTGATCGTTACCTTTGGAACCATTGAGGATATATACCAGCAATTGGAAGAGGATGAGCAACAGTTTTTAGACGCGGGAATCAAACCTCGAATAATTACGTTGCTTCGAGAAGGGAAAGATGAGGCATACTTCTCAAAAATGCTCGCGACCATTCGTCGTGATGCGCCGATAACGTACACACTTCCTGAAAAAGTATGGCGAGAGACTATAGCATTGAATGAAATCCACACACTCTTTTCTGAATTAGAGTTTCGTACACTGGGTGAGCGTGTAAAGAAATTGCTTGGTGCCAAGGATGAGGTTATGCAAGATGAGGTTATGCAAGAAGATATTGACACGGAGGACCTTAAGAGAACAGCGCTGGCTTTATGGCTGTTGCAATCTGACACCACCAACCCCACACGTGAAGACATTATACAATTCAGTGGTTCAAGCTATCAGCAATCAAAAAAGGATATTTTTGCAATGCTTGATCGGAAAGGATTGACGTCCGTGTATAAAAATATAGAAGAGCCGCTTCTTTGTGTGGTTGAGGATATGAATACAAACGGAATTGCGCTTGATATCGCGTATCTCAAGAAACTCTCAAAAGAGTACCATGCGACACTATCAGAAATGGAGAGTAAAATATACCAATACGCCGGAGTTGAGTTTAACATTAACTCACCAAAACAATTGGGATCAGTGCTTTTTGACACACTCAAGTTGCATCCCAAGAACCAAAAGCGTACTGCCACCGGACAGAGAAGTACGAAAGAATCTGAACTTGAAAAATTGCGCGGCGAACACCCCATCATCGAATATGTGTTCATGTATCGAGAGCTACAAAAACTACTCTCAACATACATCGATACATTACCTGATTTGGTTGGAGAAGACGGAAGGTTGCATGCCGAATTTATTCAAGCGGGAACGACAACGGGACGCATGGCAAGTCAGAACCCTAATTTGCAAAATATTCCCATCAAGACTGAGCAAGGGAGGAGGGTACGAAACGCTTTTATCGCCGAGGAAGGACATGTTCTCGTTGCACTTGACTACTCGCAAATAGAGCTGCGCCTTGCGGCTATCCTCTCAAAGGATGAGAAACTGCTGAGTATATTTTCTTCGGGAGGAGATGTGCATACCGCTGTTGCAGCTGAGGTATTTAATGTTCCACCGGAGATGGTAGATGGTGAAATGCGTAGGCAGGCAAAGGTCATTAACTTTGGAATACTGTATGGAATGGGAGTGAATGCGCTCAAGAAAAATCTTGGTGGAGCGACTACTCAAAAAGAAGCACGCAATTTCTACAACACCTATTTTCAACAATACTCCGGACTCGCCAAGTGGATTGATCATACAAAAGCTGACGCGGCACGAGTAGGGTATACCAAAACACTCTTTGGCAGGAGAAGGTATTTTGCGGGCATGCAATCGCCTCTCCCGCATATTAAGGCTGCAGCAGAGCGAATGGCCGTAAATGCCCCCATTCAGGGCACACAAGCTGACGTGGTGAAGATTGCGATGGTACAAGCACATAGATATATAGCTGAAAACGGGCTTTCCGATTCTGTTAAATTGGTACTTCAGGTACACGATGAATTGGTGTATGAGATGAGAGAAGATATTGCAGAGGCAACAACAAATGCTATACGGCAGATAATGGAGACGGTACTCACCAAAGAAGAAACACACGGCATTGCATTACTTGTCGATGTGACGAGCGGACCTAACTGGGGTGAGATGAAATAGTATGCTCTACGTTTATTTTGGAGAAGATAGAGATACTGCACGAGCGAAGGTTCAAATTACCGTAGCGCACATGCTTTCTAAAAACCCCGATGCCTTGTATTTTCGTATTACCAGTGACGAGCTTCCACAATACAATCTCAGTGAGCTCGCGGGTGCCCAGGCACTGTTTAAGAGTGAGTATATAGTGGTGCTTGACGAACTTCTATCGTCTAACGAGGGGGAGGCGGTGGTATACCAACACCTTAAAGAGATTTCAGATGCAGCACACCCGTTTTTCATTCTGGATGCGCATCTAACACCATCAATGCGTCAAAAACTCGAGAAGTATGCGCATGCCATGCACGAGTTTAGAGTAAAGGAAAAGCATGAAGAGCCACCATTCAATACTTTTTTGCTCACTGATGCGCTTGGTGAGAGGGATGTAAAAAAACTGTGGACACTTTTTAGAGTAGCCAAACAACATGGTAGAGATGACGAAGAAATATATGGAATACTATTCTGGATGCTTAAGAGCATTGCTCTTGCAGCTCAATCAAAAACCGCAGCAGAAGCAGGTATGAAGGCCTATCCGTATGGAAAGGCAAAAAAAGCATGTGCACAGTTTGCATCTCAGGAAGAGATACGTACACTCATCACCCGATTTTCGCTGCTACCTCAGACAGCAAGACAGCAACGAATCCCCTTGGAAGTAGAGTTGGAGAAATTTATTTTGTCTTTGTGACAGGGAGCTGTGTACAAACTCACCACGCACACTCTTCTCGGTGGTATCATTGATAGATACTATGAATCGCTTGCACACAAATCTTAAAACACTAGCGCTACTTCTGGTGTTCATTCTTGGCATTACCGTTTTCGAGCGCGCCGAAACTATCGGAGCGTTTTTGGAGAGCGATCAGGCAACAGCTGCCGTACTCAATCCGGTATCGGATTTTCTACAACTTGGTAATAGAAGGTTGGAAGACGCCGCTAACTCAGCATCGCGGGCGGAAGATTTCTACAAAGACAGTGCTCTCAGTGCTTTATTTGTCACCCCTGCACCCCAAAACAAAGATTCTCGACTAGGCAATCGTCAGCCAATACTGGTATGCGTGCCTGATGTTGTTGAGGAAGAGGAAGAGATGATCATACTCTGGGCGTGTCGAGACGGAGCAACCGAATCCGCCGGTACCAACTTCAAGACGCAAAAGGAACTGTTAGGATCAACACGTGCGCGTATAGATAGCGACACAACGTTTACGGTTGAGTGTATTACCAAAAACGGCGAGACAGAAACGATTACACAAGCAAGTTGCGCCATCGATCTTTCCGACCCGGTGATATATCTGGAAGCGCAAAATGACCGTGTGAGTAGGGGTGATACGGTACGTATAACGTGGAAAGCGGAGGATGCGCGCTCATGCACACTCACGTCAAATGCTTCTGATTTTCAAAGAGATGGGGTGGTGGGGGACGTGTTTTCGCATCCAATAATTGACCCCACTACATTTACGGTGACCTGCGAGTCGGTAACCGGAAATAGTATTACTGAACAAGTACAGGTGTTAGTAAATTAATGGGACAATAATGAATGTATACACATACATACTTGCTCTTGCGCTGATTACTACAGCTCCGATGGCATATGCTCAGGAGAGTGTCAAAACTAATCAGTACACCGCACCGACTCCGGCTGGTATGGGCGGAGCATTACCGGTAAGTAGTTGCATGCCTCCCGGACGACCATCATCGGGTGGAAAGGATGGTTTGCCGTGTCAGGTTACACAGGGATTAGTGAGCGGTCAGTTTGTAACAGGTACATGTCAAGCGGGTTTTTGCAAGGCAAATACATTTTCTTCGGTAGTGAATGCGATGGGACAGCAGCTCACGCAAAGGTTTGTGCAACAACTTACCCAAGGGCTTTTTGGCGGTGATGATGCAGAGTATCCATCCTACGATCCTTTTGGTGCAACCGATGAGAGTATCCTCGGGGATTCGCTATTTGATGATCCTAT
>DFOX01000017.1:0-4326 GCA_002376945.1 Patescibacteria group bacterium UBA3530 | reverse complement strand
GATGATCCTATTAGTTGGCCTTTCTTGTTTGGTGATGATGTGGAAAATACACCAGCTACTCCCCTGGAATATGATCCGGAGCCGGCGGTAACAGTGACCGTTGGCACTAACGAAAGAAAGCCGCCGACTATTACCCAAAGACTGTACGCGACGCCGCAAGCCGATACATCAGGAACCGTTACACCACTTCCCGGACGAACAGAATTTGAGAGGGATTTTATCGCGACGACACTCAATACAGATAAAGACGCAGTGTATGGACGCACGTTGTCCATTGCTGATCTTGAAAAAGCGGCGGCTGAAGCACGTCGAAGGGAGTCTGGAGTCGGGATCGGCGAGGATACCAGTGGTCTGAGGGACTATCGGAGTTCAAATATATCAAGATCCAACGAATTACGTTATGAAGAAGAAGAGGAACAAAAGGCGCCTTGGTGGGCCGCTGTCGTTGCTTTTATAGGATCTTTGTTTGGTATCACTAATAACAGTACAGAATAGATTTTTTCTTTAGAGGACGTATGATTGAAGTATGAAAGTACTTCTCGTTCTCCTTGGTATGGTAGTGATGGCTGCACCTGTGCTGATATATGCTGTTGATGCGACAACCACACCCAACGCCCCCAGTACACTCGATGGCGCAAACTGTTCGACCATTGAAGCTAATTGGAAAGAGAACGGCAAAAATATACTCGGAGCGAATCAAAAAGTTTCAGATGTTGTATTAAACGCCTGCGATGCAATAGGGGGTTGTACGAGTTTCAACAGTGGTTGTCGATATCGAAAAGACAAGTACGGACGTCCGCTTGATGCCGAGGCACAAGCACGTGCTGCGAGAGGATGTACGGGAAATGGTGGAGCCACTAGAAGTCAGCATTTGGAAGATAACGCTCTTGATGTGAGTGTGCCCAAAGGTAAAGAGGCCGAATTCATCACACTTGCTATTTGTGGATTGAGAAAAGTAAACGGATGCCAAGGTGGTGTGGGTCTCTATAGCAGCGGGGCAATTCACATCGATGTTCGTTCAGGGAGAAGTATTTGGTCGGATGATTTCGGATCGGGTAGTGTGGCAAAGCTCAGAGATGTAAATGCAAAGAATATTCTATACGGATTTCAAGCAGGTGAATGTACTGGTGGGAGTATCGCCACCAATTACGATGACGCTGATGAAAAAATGTATGGTGATCCTGTGGAGTATAAAATTCCGGAAAGAATCTTTCAAACTCCGCAAAGCGGCGAATCCCCATCAAGTCCTAGTTTTCTCAACCCCGACTATTATACGAACAATACTAAAAATACCGAACTACCTCTTGACGACATAACATTTGAAGATCCATATGTGTTTGATCCGTTTGGTGCCAATGATGATTTTAGTACAACTGTTACCAATAATACCAGTCGACCTTACACATTCTTACAGTACCTGCAGGATAACGAGGGGACCACTAACACCACTGCATACCAACCGTATGGAGTGGACAGAGCGGTTACGTGTGCCGAGACGGGACTTTTCGGAACAAAACTCTTCAGCTCATGTAAAAGAGTGCAAGATGAGCGAATAGATGAACGTTCAAACCCAGAGACGGGAAGTGTTGAGAGGATAAATCCTATCCAAGCGCTTCTGTTTGGCGATGTTGCGGAAAATGAGAGTCCTGTGCGTAATACTCAACCCGTGTATGGTCCAGGCACTACATTCTATGCAGTGCATACTCCCACCGATACATATCGTGAGGACGGATATGCTGGGTACGAAAGCAACCCTACATTTGTAGCGGGAGAGGGGATTCCACAACAGCAGCCAATAAATTTCCTCGAAGAGTCAACAAGAATCGCTACACAGGGCGCACGCTACGGAGCGTATTTTGGACTCATTCATGGTTTTTCGCCGATGGTTGTGGGAAGTGCGCCACGAACATTGCTGCGACTGGGGCAGGGAGTGCGTGTTAATAACCCATTTTAGATAATACGGGGGAACCGATACCATGTAGATATGTTTGCACAAAAAGATTTCATGCAAATAGCACTCGTTATATTTTTTGTATTTACTGTTGGTATCACGGGAGGATTTCTTGACACGAACAACATAGCTTCTGATGAGGGTGCTACTCGACAGCTTGCCGCTGCGATTGAGTATATTCCGGGAGTTGAACGACCGGCTACAATTTTAGGCGACAACATTTACTCCATTTTTATAGATGAGGATGGTGGTGATGCCGGTCGACAGCTGTGGTACTATCCGCAAACGAACAAATACGATATCTTTGAAGAAGGGAGATTGCTCGGGTTCAATTTATCACCCGATGATCCACTCGTGGTGAGTGCCAAACAGGAATTAAATGGTACTGCAAGTGTCCCGCTATCAATTGAAATACCACCACCCAATCTTCCTGTAGGAAAGATTCCTGGAGTGTCGAAAGAAGGAAGTGTGATTGAAGGACAAATCGAGGTGGGCGTGCCTGATTCAGCAGATTCTCTCATATATGATCCTACTGATGGAAAGTATTATATATGGCGCGCGGGCGAGGATGTTCCCGAAGGTCCGTATGACGCAAATAACCCTAATGTCGTGGCGGCAAAGGATGCGATAAATGGTGTCTGTAACTCAGCAGATCCTACATGTGCAGGCGCAGCACCAAAACCAATGATTGTTACTCCCGATGATAATCAAAACAGATGTTCGACCACTTATGTAGATATAGATACGAGCGGAAAAACAGAAGTTACTGACTGTTATGGAACAAAAGCAGACAAAGGAAAGCGAGCAGTCAATCTATTGGCGCAATGTGTGGCGCGTAACACCAAAGGAGCAAGAACAGTGGATGATGTGGTTGCTGCATATGAGACACTGTTCCCGCAGTTTGAAAAAGGAATGTGCAAGACTCCATGGAAGAATAATGCTGCCACAAGCGTCAACGAAGATGGCCCAAAAATAGTGATTGATACCACAGTGTATCCGATGCGAATTCCAAATGTCCCTGCTGCGTGCAAGACCGAATACGAGGTAGTCATCGGTATTATGGGTGCGGATAACATAACCTCAGGTGCGGCTAAGCGTGCGGCACGTGTAGTGGATTCTGCAAATCAATCTGACAAGAATGTATGTGCTTGGAAGGGAGCGGTGGTATGCAGTCAAACAGATCCATCAGACAGTGATTCGTATGAGTGTAAGAAAAAAGCTGATTTTGGTGATACAAGCAAACCGCCGGTTGCAACAATTCCTCCGTCGGTCACTCCTCAACCTCCGTCGGCAAATAATCCCACAACGCCATGTACGGGAGCAGCATGTGCACTACGGAATGTCACTCAAAAAAGTGGCGGGTTCCTCCAAAATATGTTCCAACAACTTCTCACCGCGACACTAGGTGGAGGTAATAACAACTGTCCTACGGGGTATGCACCAGCGCAGGGAGGAAACCAAAACCAACAGCAAACCGGTCGTCCTAATTGTGTTCAAAAACCACAAGTTCCAAAACCACAATGTGTAATGGCAGTTAATACATCATCTATTACCGCGGGAGAGAAAGTGCGTCTGCGATGGAAAACAGCAAATGCGAAAACGGTTGAAATATCGGGCATTGGTACGAATGTTGGTGCCGAAGGAGAGCGAGTACTGACTCCGGGTGCAACCACCACGTATGTGCTTACCGCCCGAAATGAGGGTGGCGTTCAGAGTTGTGAGAAAAGGGTAGTTGTTGATGGAGATGTTTCAGATGGATCTACGGGAACATATCCTCCACGTGTGTCATGTAATCCGGGAGTGATTACTCAGGAACGTAGCTCCACCGTCTCTTGGGCGTGTACGGCGGAGGCAGATGCGAGTACAGGAGTTGGTGTAGATACAAAAGGGCAAACATCGGGAAGTAGTACAGTTAATCCGGAGGGTAACTCAGAATACACCGTACAGTGTATGAGAGCAGGTCAAGTAATCGGTACCAACTCTTGTACGGTCACTGTAGGGGATCCTCAATATGATATTATCGCATATCCTAAAAGTGTAGCAGCGGGCGAGAAGGTGCGAGTGTCGTGGGCGAGTATATTTATGGACAACTGTCGTGTTACGGGACCGCGCGGATTCGATTATGCGCGCACACAAGGAGTGGTCATCACTGAACCATTTGATCCGCAAGATCCGACGTTTGTAGAGGAGGCAATCTTCTCTCTTTCATGCCAAACACAGTTTGGAGAAACAATTACGCAAGAGGCCAAAGTATTGCAGAAGTAACTATAGACAAATGTACCAACATCGCGTATTCTCTCGTACGCGTGCGAGATAGTATGGAATCTATCTGTGGTACCATAGGAAGGCAACCGCCCATAGCTCAGTTGGTAGAG
>DFOX01000015.1 GCA_002376945.1 Patescibacteria group bacterium UBA3530 | reverse complement strand
ACACTCGGTCAGCGCAGCGGATTTTGTCTGCATAATGCGAATGCAAACCGAAAAGTGCACTATGTAATCTCCAAGAATACCGAGCAGAACAGTATTGTGGTTTCAACAAACCCAAATGACTCGCAAGAAATGAAAGAGGCCATTCCACTCACCGACACGAATTGGAATCAAGAGGTGAGAGACCGCGATCTAACTTGTGAGGTGCGCTACCATGGAGAGCGTATTGCCTGCACTATCAAAAATGATGTGGTGCATATGCAGATCCCACAACTGGTAGCCCCGGGACAATCAATTGTTGTCTATGCGGGCACGGAATGCATCGGAGGAGGTGTAGTCGCCTAGTGTTGTGGTACACTTTCTGATATGAAGGACATTCAACGAAGTGTTGATATGTGGGTGCGACAATGTAAGATTGGGTACTTCGAACCTCTAGAGTGTATCGCGCGTATCGCGGAAGAAGTTGGAGAACTTTCTCGTGAAGTCAGCCACCGTTACGGATCGAAGAAGAGGAAAGATACGGACGACACAGCTGATCTTGAGGAAGAATTGGGAGATGTTATCTTTTCTCTTACCTGTCTTGCAAATTCGCTGAATCTTGATATGGATCGAGGTTTTAAGCACGTTATGAATAAATTGAACACTCGAGACAAAGACCGATGGGAGCGGAAATAGTTTTTCCCGAAATACGTATTTTCTTTTCCTCCCGCTACGGTATATACTTCCCCCATGTCCATACTCATAACGAAAATGAATGGCGAACAGGAGCCATTTCATGAATCAAAGCTTGAACGGTCGCTTGCACACGCCGGTGCCTCACAAGATATACGTAGAGGTATTGTTGATCATATCGTTGCTGAAATACGTGATGGTATGACTACTCAGGAAATTTACGAACACGCCTTTGAGCTGCTCCGCCAACGAGAGAAGGATCCTGTGGCGGCACGCTATTCAGTAAAGCGCGCGGTGCTTGAATTAGGTCCTTCAGGTTTTCCTTTTGAACAATTTATTGCCGAGATATTTAAAACCATGGAATACACCGATGTGGAAACTGGTGTCGCTGCTCAGGGGAAATGTGCGCCGCACGAAGTTGACGTCATGGCAGTACATGCGGGAAAGAAAGTTGCCGCGGAGGTTAAATTCCACAATAGTTTGGGTATTAAGACTGACTTGAAAGTTGCACTCTACGTACGGGCACGTTTTGACGATTTGAAAAGTGCTGATGCCAAAATAGACGAGGGGTGGCTTATCACCAACACACGCTTTACACGCAACGCAGCACGATTTGGTAATTGCACCGGAATGAACTTACTGGGGTGGGACTATCCGCGTGGTCGCGGTCTTGAGGTCCTAATCAATCGCGCGGGAGTGCATCCGATAACTGCTTTGACATCACTCACGGCAGAACAGAAGAGATACTTACTGAAAAAAAATCTCGTCCTCTGTCGCCAACTTGAACTCGACGGTGAATCGCTTCGCTCGTATGGCGTGCGTAATGACGATCACGAAAATGTCCGCAACGAGGTGCGCGAGCTGTGCCGGCTACACAGTGAAATGACAGAAGCTCCATTACCAAGTACAATAGATTCATATGAACAGCACACATAAAACCATTTTAAGCTTTATCGGTGGATTTATCACCGGTGCCATTATTATCTGGGCAGCGATTGTATACGACACCAATCGTCCGAAAGCAGAGTTGGAGTCTATTACCACGACACCCACTGACATGCAGACAGCCGAATCCGAGACCGGTGGTGTTGTGGAATCCCAAGACATTACCGTACGCAATCAACTTTCCGGTGATTTGGTAACGGTATCGAGTGTCACACTTGCAAATAACGGCTGGATTGTAATTCACGAAGAGACCGATGGACTGATTGGCAATGCACTCGGTGCAGTGCGGAAGGATGCAGGTACATACACCGACGTTACCATTCCATTACTCCGAGCGACTGCGGAAGGATTACGCTACTGGGTAGTGTTGTATAGCGATGATAACGATCGACTCTTTAATATAAAGAATGATTTTCCATTGAAGGATACAACTGGGAATGTAATCACTAAATCATTTACCGCAAACTAGTATGTTTTTAGAGTTTGAACCTACCACATTGACGCTATTCATTCAGCTTACCGTTGCTGCAGTACTTGGTCTTATTTTAGGATCAGAACGATCAATTGCAGGGAAAAGTGCCGGAATGCGAACATATGCGTTGGTGTCACTCGGCGCATGCCTCTTCACCATTGTCTCCGTAGTGGTCACCACAACCTACCTCGGAAAGGCGAATTTTGATCCGATGCGTACCACGGCTGCAATCATTACCGGAGTTGGATTCATTGGCGCCGGATTGATTCTTTTCCGCCAGAATCTCCTTCGTGGTCTTACGACGGCGGCAGGGCTTTGGATTACATCCGGGGTTGGTGTTGCCGTTGGATTTGGACTCTACAGTATTGCCGCATACACGACATTACTGACACTCTTTATTTTTACCGCGATATGGTTTGTGGAGGCAAAGATCGAACTTCACTTTGGCCGTCATAACGTTGAGCCGATACGGAGAAGTGACGAATAGGTATGTCTCACTTTTATAAGCCACACCGAAATCCAAACTGGAATTACGGAGGAAAACGATGGCGTCTTTCTCGTTCTAAAATTGACCTCTTTGCAAACTGTCCTCGCTGTTTTTATATTGATAACAAGCTCGGCACCGCACGGCCTCCGGGGTTTCCTTTTAATTTAAACTCTGCGGTTGATGTGTTGTTTAAAAAAGAATTTGATGCCCACCGAAGAGCTCAAACACCACACCCTTTGATGGTTGCATATGGTGTTGATGCCGTACCTTTTGCACATGAAATGATGGATGAATGGAGAGAGAACTTTAAAGGTATTGTGGTGGAGCATGCGGCAACCGGATTTACCGTATCCGGTGCGGTTGATGATATTTGGGTGAACCCACAGGGAGAGCTCATCGTCGTCGACTACAAGGCAACGAGTAAAGACGAGAAGATTGAAGTGCTCGATCAAGAATGGCATCGGGGGTATAAGCGCCAAATGGAAATATATCAATGGCTGCTTCGACGTAGTGGATTTTCGGTTTCGTCTACCGGTTACTTTGTATATGCAAATGCCGATACTGATAAGAAAGATTTTAACAACACACTCGAGTTTGATGTGACACTCATACCTTACGAAGGAGATGATAGCTGGATTGATCAAACACTGCTGCACATCAAGAAATGTCTCGATGATCCTCGCGTACCAAAGGCATCAGGTGATTGTGACTATTGCTCCTATCGAGAAGCTGCGGGGAAAATGCTGCTTGAACATCGAGTGAAGACTCGGAAATCTGATACCCTTTTCTAGTATGTGCCACGAACTGTCATTTACCGAGCGAGTACGCGATGTTGTTCGCAGCATTCCAAAGGGAGAGACACGAACCTACAAAGAGGTGGCATGCGCTGCCGGCTCTCCTGAAGCAGCGCGTGCCGTTGGTACCGTGATGGCCCACAACTATTCCAGTGACGTACCTTGTCATCGTGTGATTCACTCAGATGGATCGCTTGGTGGGTATAACCGGGGCGGCAAGGAGAAAAAGAAGTTACTATTACAACAAGAGGGTGTGTTTACAAGTTCATAAGTATGATATGCAACCAATGGTAAAAAGACTCATCGTCGCTATAATTACCGCTTTTCTTGTCGGTATGCTTTTTAATTACATCAATTCAGTGGCTCTCTTAAAAGCCGAAAACAGTCTCGTTATTTTCGCTACTGCGTTCTTTATCGGAATTGCCGGAGTGGTGACCCTGCATCCGCTTTTTGGATTTCGAATGTATCTCATTCGTGGTGCGGCAATTGGAGCACTCGTTGCGCTCGTTGCACACAAAACGGGAGATTGGGGAGGCATACTCTTGGCAGGAGCGGTGCTTGGTATTGTAATTGACTTTGTCGCGACCACAGTAGCAGGAGAGGGCAAGAAGCTGTTGCATCCTCGTAATACGTAATTACTCAATCTCGGCATCTCGGCTGGGTCTGGCCAGAACGAGAAATGGGTTAAATCTTAAGGAGTTTGCTGAGTGCCGCCTCGTTTGTATGCGGCCCAATGAGCGCAAGATTAAGATTCTGTGTGGTAAAAATCCTTTTTGCAAGGCGCCGTACGTCTTCTGCAGTGACCGCATCAATCGCCGCATTGAACGTCTCAATACCTTCTGATGATTTCCTTACCAGAGCGTTATATCCGATATATGCTGCCTGCGCATCAGTTGTATCAAGACTCAATGACAGGCGTCCCTTTGTATACTCCTTTACCTTGGCAAGCTCAGTATCTTTGACCAGTGTTTTGGTAAGTTTACGAACCTCGGTGAGTATAACCTCAATCGCCTCCTTTGTTGCCCTGTTGGACACTCCGGCACGCATATAGAGCAACCCCGTGTCGTCATATGCGTCTTGCTCCGCTTTTATGTAGTAGGCAAGACCGCGACGCTCACGTACTTGTATAAATAAGCGACTTGACATTCCGCCACCGAGAAGATGTGCAAGAACTTCCGCCACCATTTCATCTTGATGACCTATTGCGCATGAAGGAACTCCTAATATCAGATGCGTTTGGTCAGTTTTTTTATACGCAATTCCAAGACGTGGTGTTGCCTGTTTGTGAGTATACGGTGCATGCTGCGGCAGCGCTCCCGTACGCATGTCCGCGAAGGCCTTCTTTGCCTCTGCGAGCACTGTGGTCTTGGAAAAAGATCCCGCAACACATATGGCCGAATTTTCGGCTATATAGTTACGCGCAAAGTACCGCTTAAAATCTGCTTTGGTAAATGCCTTGATGTTTTTCTTTGATCCCAAAATCGGGCGGCCGAGCTGTGTATGCTTTCCGTGTATCGTTCTATCAAATACTTGGAATATCGCGTGCATGGGCATGTCTTCGTACATGTGTATTTCTTCAATAATGGTTCCTCGTTCGCGCTCGATTTCTCCTTTGGGAAACAGTGGGTTGCGGAAAATATCAGTCACGACATCAAATGCCGTTTGAAAATGTCGTGCGTCCACCTTTGCATAATATGCCGTATGGTCCTTTGCGGTGAATGCATTGAACACACCACCGACACTATCAATTTCCTCAGCAATTACTTTTGCCGTAGGACGATTTTTAGATCCCTTAAACACCATATGCTCAAGAAAGTGCGCCATCCCGTTCTCTTTCGCTGACTCATACCGAGAACCTGTTCCTGACATCACCATGACGGTTACCGATTGTGCTCCCTGCATGGGCGCGAGTATAATTTTCATCCCGTTTTTCAGTGTGTGTGTTTCAAATTTCATAGTCACCAGAGTATACGCTCTTTTGCGCGAATGTACAAAAGTGGTATGCTTCAAGCATGTTATTTATGGGATTGACACTGGGACTGGCAGGTAAGATACTGCTTGGAGTATCGGTTATCCTCGTGCATGGAAAAATTACGCATGAAAAGCGCATCGACGGAATCGTACTTATGGAAATGCGTCGTGAGCAAATTCTTGCAATCATGGGAGTTATTCTGATGATTGTCGGATACCTGATGGAATTATCACACTTTGGCCTCATCTAACATGAACGTGCAGACCATCCGAAAGAAATTTTTGGACTTTTACGCAGCGCGAGGGCATGCAGTTATTCCCTCAGCTTCACTTGTTCCTGAAAATGATCCAACAACACTCTTTACAGGAAGTGGTATGCAACCACTTGTTCCGTATCTTCTCGGGGAAAAGCACCCGAAGGGAAATCGGTTAGTTGACTCTCAAAAATCATTCCGAGCAGAAGATATTGAGGAAGTGGGGGATAACCGGCATACCACCTTTTTTGAGATGTTGGGTAATTGGTCACTCGGTGACTACTTCAAGAAAGAGCAACTTCCATGGGTGTACGCACTGCTCACCGAGGAAATTGGTCTTGATCCAACAAAACTCTACGTTACCGTATTTGATGGAGATGCAGATCTTGGCATTCCTCGTGATGATGAGGCAATCAAAATATGGGAAAAAATATTTACCGAGGCAGGCATCTCATCGAAAGTAGCTATCATCGGGAGCGAGCAGAAGGGATACGAGAAAGGAATGAGCGAAGGTGAGCGCATTTTTACTTACGACGCAACAAAAAATTGGTGGAGTCGTTCAGGAGTCCCGGAAAACATGCCTGATGGAGAACTTGGTGGACCTGATTCGGAGATTTTCTATGATTTTGGTACGGAGCACGATACAGCATGGGGAGCACACTGTCACCCAAACTGTGATTGCGGACGTTTTATTGAGATCGGAAATTCCGTATTTATGGAGTATATAAAGCGAGGTGGAACATTTGAGAAACTCGCGCAAAAAAATGTGGACTTTGGTGGTGGACTCGAGCGCATAGCTGCTGCCAGTCAAGATGAAGCCGATATCTTTTTAGCGACTGACTCATTGCGAGGTACAATTGAAACACTTGAAAATGAAACTGCACTGAAGTACGCAGATCATCTTGAGAGCTTTCGCGTAGTCGCCGATCATCTGCGCGGCGCGGTATTTATGATTGCCGACGGTGTCCGTCCCTCAAATACCGAGCAGGGATATTTTGTACGGCGTCTCTTACGGCGGAGTATAGTCAAAGTGAATAAAGTAAAGCCCGATCTTTCAATAGTGACACTTGTTCCTCAAATAATTGCATCATACCAATCACACTATCCTGAACTGCAATCCGCACAAAAAGAAATTGAGGAGCAAATACAGCTCGAAGAAACCAGGTTTAAGGCGACACTTGCCCGTGGTCTTTCAAAATTAGAGAAGCTATTGGTGAGACACACGGACACATCAGAAGTTCCAGCCGAAGATGTGTTTGAGATTATGACCTCCGATGGATTTCCTCGAGAATTGGTGCAGGAGATATTGCATGAGAAGAATGTTCGCACTCAATGGCATGAGGTAGATGCATTGGTTGATGCACACCAAGCAAAGAGTCGTGCAGGAGCGGCGCAAAAGTTTAAAGGAGGACTCGCTGACAGTTCAGAAAAAACAACCCAATTGCATACTACGCACCATCTTCTGCTTAAGGCACTGCAGATGGTGCTGGGAGATCAGGTAAAGCAGCGCGGGAGCAACATTACAGGGGAACGATTGCGTATTGACTTTTCACACGGTGAAAAACTCACCGATGAAGAACGAGCAGAAGTTGAGAGAATCGTAAATGAGAAAATAGGAGCACATCTACCAATCGTGAAAACCGTCATGCCAAAGGAAGCGGCGGAGAAATTGGGTGCGGAACAGGAATTTGGTCAGAAATATCCCGATATGGTAAGTGTATATTCAATTGGTGAACTGGATAATGCATTCTCAATTGAGTTTTGCGGCGGACCGCATGTTGAAAACACAGGAGATATTGAAGGTGTGTTTAGAATTGCAAAAGAAAAAGCGTCATCTGCCGGAGTGCGTCGAATTCGTGGCGTACTGGAGTAAGTGGGCTATCAATGTAGTATACTGTACCTATGATTGCTCTTTCAGGAAAATATATTTTTGTGTTTGACATCGGCAGTGCTACGGTCGGTGTCTCGTTCGCACACTATCAAAGAGCCAAAACTATCGAGGTGCTTTTTAGTCATCGCGAACCGATTCACTACGATACCGATACCAGTGCCGAGAGCTTGGGATTATACGTCAGTGCAGCTATCGAACATGCCGGAAAAAAGGCATTGGACACACTTTCAAAACGTGATGATATTCCCAGTGACACGTTTGACGTGCATGCAGTCGTACATGCACCATGGGCAACTTCGCGATCAGTGAGTGCTGAACGCCCACTACAAAAAGAATCGATTATCACCAAGGAGCTGCTTAAAGAGTTTGTTGAGAGGAATCTGCCCGTGGAATCTGCGACGGACCAAGTTGCATTTGACAGTCACATTACACAAGTTGCACTCAACGGATATGTAACCAGAAATCCGTACAAAAAGAGGGCCTCACATATTGCAATCACAACACTCAGAAGTTTTATGGCGACACCGGTTCACGAAGCTATTCTCGACGCCTTTTGGCAGGTATTTCCTGAGCATGACGTACATATTGATGCTTTTATGTATACCGTATTGCAACTCGCGGAGCTTTTCGGAGAACATGATACGTTTACCGTTGTTGATATCGGTGGATCATATACGGCTTTGACTACGGTGCGCAATGGTACTATCACCGCAAATGCATGGGGATCTTTCGGAACCGATGATCTTATTAATGCAGTAGCAAAAGGGGACACTGATGCATTCACGACGGCACGGGCGGATATTGTTAGGTATTTGCAAAACACCTGTACACCGTCTCAGTGCAGAGTTATTGACGGACTACTTACTCCCATTGAAAATGAGTGGGCAAAAGTTTTTGGTGATGCCTGTGCCACCATTCGAAAAGTGAACCGAATGCCTACAAAGACCTTTATTATCGTACATAAGGATTTCTTTTCATGGTTTGAGCGGGCGATTGAGAAGATAGATTTTGGCCAATTCACTGTCACCGGGAAGCCGCCGCACGCTGAGCCCTTGCACATAGGAGACAGAGGAAAAATAATCCATCGTACCGAAGGAGGAAGGCATGATACCGCACTCACGCTCGCCCTTTTGTTTGTTGGTAAATAATTGCTATACTACATATATGGGTAGAGCTATGTTTGACGATATCACACCACCAACTGGAGGCAGTAGTGTAAAGAGAACTACGGGAAATTCCATTCGTGATGTAACTCCGCTGCAAACAGCTGATAGGAAGAACCGACGAATCAAGCGAGCAGAAAGACGACAAGTGCCCACACAACCTCGTCGAAGCTCAGCAGGTGGTGGACGTTTCGGTATTTGGATACTTGCAATTGTCATTTTTTCCATCGCGCTTTCAGCTATCGGATTCGTATTTATTGGAAAAACAACCATTACCGTTGTGCCACAACAAGAGAGCGTGAACCTCTCCGCAAATGTGGTATACACAGCATACAAGAACGCTGAGGAGGGAGAGCTGGCATATGAAGTCATTCCTCACACCATCGAAGCCACCGACACTATTGCTGCAACCGGCAGCGAGTTGGTGAAAGAAAAAGCATCAGGACGTATTGTGGTGTACAACAATCACAGCTCTGCACCGCAACGTTTGATTAAGAACACTCGTTTTGAAGCACCAAATGGTGCCATTTATCGTGTCCGAAACTCAATCATCGTACCAGGTATGGTAGACGGAGAACAAGGCGCTCTTGAAATTACCGTATATGCGGACAAGGAGGGTCAAGATCAGGACATTACGAACATGAATACGCGCTTCAGTATCCCGGGACTCAAGGGAGATCCCCGCTACGACACCTTCTACGCTAAGATAAAAGAACCGATAGTGGGGGGATTTGTGGGGGAACGTGCGGTAGTTGATGAGGATGTGCTTAACGCAACACAAACACGATTGCGACAGGAGTTGCAAGATCGCGTGCGATCCGCTCTGCAAGACCAAATACCGGTAACGTCAGAGTGGTTTGAAGAGGGAACGTTTATCGAATACGAATCTGCTCCCGTAGCATACAACGAAGACAAGAAGGCGGTGGTTAAGGAAGTTGCGCGCATCTATGCAGTTACTTTTGATAAGGGTGCGTTTGCCCGTATGCTTGCGACCGCGGCACTGGCAACTCCCGAGGAGGGGGATATTAGGGTTGAGACACCGAAGAATCTCGAAATGGAAATTATCAACAAGAGTGGTGTTGATATTATTTCCGACGCACTTGTGCAATTTACACTCAAAGGTGCAACCACCCTTACCTGGCAGATTGATACCGAAAGTCTTAAAAACGATCTTGCGGGAAAGCATAGTGGAGCGCTGAATACGGTTATGAGTGGATATCCGGGAATTAAGAGTGCTCAGGCAACCATACGACCATTTTGGAAAAAGGAGTTTCCAACAGAAACCGAAAGAATATCCATTGATATAGCACCTGAGAAAAAGAAGTAAAGGGCTTGTCATTTATCCCGTAGTCTGTTACTATGCCCCGCACACTGTGAGTGATGATACGAAAGAGCACAACGACACCGTTGAGGGGGTCGTCACTGAGGCGCTGCCAAACGCGCTTTTTCGCGTTGAACTCTCCACAGGTGAAGAAGTTATTTCCTACCTCGCCGGAAAAATGCGTATTCATCGTATAAAGGTGTTGCTTGGCGACACCGTGCAGGTGAAATTAGATCCATACGGCGGGAAGGGCAGAATTGTACGTCGCGGATAGCGAACACACAGATACTATGAAAGTTAAAAGTTCGGTTAAAAAGATTTGTAAGGAATGCAAGAGCGTACGTCGTCGCGGTCGTCTCTACGTCATTTGCAACAACCCGCGACACAAGCAACGTCAAGGTTAATTATTTTTTCATATGCGCATAGCTGGTATCACAATCCCTGATTTGAAACGTCTTGAAATAGGTCTCACCGCCGTACACGGTATTGGTCGTGTCCGCGCGGCAAGCATTCTTGCAGCAGCAAAAGTGGACGGTGGTAAGAAGCCAACTGACCTCAGTGCCGAAGAGGAGGCAGCTATCACCAAGTCTGTCACTGATTACCGTATCGAGGGTGAACTTCGCCGGGAGGTGAATGCAAATATCAAACGTCTTAAGGATATCAAAAGTTATCGTGGAGAGCGTCACTCGCGTGGACTGCCCGTTCGCGGACAACGTACCAAGGCAAACTCACGAAGTGTGCGTGGTAACGTTCGGAAAACCATGACCAGTGGTCGTCGTAAGGTGGACAAGAAATAGTATGGGAAAGAAACGAATTGTTAAAAAATCAGGCAGCAGTGTAAACCGTGGACTCCGATCACGTGCTTTGAGTAAAACCTCAAAGAAGCGGTTATCCACAGCTACTTTATATGTACATGCAACGTACAACAATACCAAGGTTATGCTTGCCGACAATGAGGGTAATTCTGTCGCGTGGTCCTCATCGGGTGCCCTTGGTTTTTCAGGTGCAAAAAAGGGCACACCGTTTGCAGCAGCGAAAGTTGGAGAACTGGTAGCTGAAAAAGCGCAAATAATGGGCGTGAAATCAGCAGCCGCAATTATCAAGGGAGTTGGCGCAGGGCGCGAATCAGCGCTTCGCGCATTTGCTGGAAAGGGAATTGATATCATTTCCATTTCAGATCAAACTCCGGTTCCATTTAACGGAACGCGTACGCGTCGCCCACGTCGCGTGTAATATTTTTTCCATGTTGAGTAAACCTAAGTATAAAATCTGCAAACGTCTTGGTAGTGGTGTGTATGAGAAGTGTCAAACACAGAAATTTACCCTATCCGAGGCACGTGCAAAAAAAACGTTTAAGCGACGAAAAAATCTCAGTGACTACGGACGACAACTGCTTGAAAAACAAAAGGTGCGCTATGCATACGGTATTACCGAAAAGCAATTGCAGAAGTATGTTGGGCGCTCACTTAAGCGCAAAGATCCCGCCGCTGCACTCTTCACCGATCTTGAAACACGCTTGGATAACACAATATATCGAATGGGATTTGCACCTACACGTCGCGCTGCACGTCAAATGGTGAGTCACGGACACATTGTGGTTAACAAGAAGAAAATGACCGTTCCTTCGCACACGGTGAAGAAAGGCGATACACTTGCGGTGCGTGAGGGAAGCGCGACAAAACTACTGTTCACGCACCACGCCGAGCGCATTGAAGGACATGTGGCACCCAAATGGTTACGGGTGAACGGAAAAAAATTGACCGCATCAGTTACCGCAATGCCAGAGTTCACTGTTGGAGACAGCACCTTTGACCTCTCTGCGGTATTTGAGTTCTACAGTCGTTAGTATAAATGAGTATTTATTAAAACTAAGTATATTCGTATGTCAGATCACCAAGTAACAGTTCCTTCAAAGCCACGCGTTATCTCAGAAGAACACTTCAGCGGTACCTATGAGATTGATGGATTATACCCGGGATACGGGCACACGCTTGGAAACTCGCTCCGTCGCATTATACTATCATCACTTCCGGGAGCGGCAATCACACACGTAAAAATTGATGGCGTCTCGCACGAATTCTCAACTATCGAGGGTGTATCGGAGGATACCATCATGCTTCTGCTCAACCTTAAGAAAGTGCGTATTAAACTGCTTACCGATGAACCACAAACCTTGAAAATCAAGGTAACGGGCCCTCGAACCGTTACCGCGGCTGATATTGATGCACCGAGTCAAGTTGAGATCCTCAATCCTGAACAGCACATTGCTGAAGTATCGGGAAAGATCGATTTTGAAGTCGAACTTGGTGTTGAACGCGGTCTGGGATATGTCGCAAAGGAGGTAATTCAAAAAGATCGTGTTGAAATCGGCGCAATTGCACTTGATGCACTCTTTTCACCAATTCGTCGCGTCAATTATGAAGTGGAGAATATGCGTGTAGGCGATCGAACTGATTTTAATCGATTGCGCGTATTGATTGAAACTGATGGCACACTCACGCCTCGCGAGGCACTTGAAGATTCAATTGCAATCATGATTCACCAACTCAAGGCAGTGATTGGATTCCAAGAGGAAGCTGAGGTTGAGGAAGTTGAAGAAGTTGTTGAAACAGTGCCGGTAACAACCCCCACTGAGAAGAAGGATGCGGACAAGGAGGCGTTTAAGACACGTATTGATGAACTCGACCTGTCTCCCCGTGTAGCTACCGCACTTGACGAATCGGGTATTCGCACCGTAGGCGGTCTTGCCCGAAAGCACGAGGAGGACATTTTAGCCATTGAAGGACTTGGGCAAAAGGGATTACAGGAAATTAAGCGGGCGCTGTCTAATTTGGGAATTACACTTCGCAACTAATGTGTGGTAAGGTATCAGCGCTATGAAGCATCACAAAGCACAAAGAAAATTTGGACGTGTACGCAAAGTGCGAACGGCGCTTTTGCGTGGCCTGGTGCGCAACTTGGTGATGCACGAGCGTATTGAAACTACCATCACTAAGGCACGTGAATTGCGTCCTCACGTTGAAAAGTTGGTAACACTTGCCAAGAAAGACACTCTTGCTTCACGTCGAGTGATTGCAAGTCGTCTGGGAAATGATATGGAAACTTCAGTGAAGCTTCACGAGGTGCTGGGTCCTCGATACAAGGAACGTCCGGGAGGATATACACGTATCAGCAAACTTGGCACTTACGAAGATGCGAAGCGGGACCGTGCGATAATTGAATTTGTATAATATGGAAAAGCGAGAACATATACTAGACGCAACAGAACAGAAGCTTGGGCGATTTGCATCACGTATTGCTCACGTACTGCTTGGAAAAGATCAAACCGACTTTGCAAAAAACACAGTTGCACAGGTGTCTGTTATCATAGAGAATGTTGATGCGCTCGACATTCCGGAGAAGAAATTAACTGAGAAAATCTATGACCGATACTCGGGCTTCCACGGCGGACGCAAAGAGGAGACACTTGAGGAGTTGATTGCAAAGAAGGGCGTGGCAGAAGTGCTGCGGAGAGCAGTGTACAATATGCTTCCCGCAAACCGTCTTCGCAAGAAACGCATGAAGAATTTGATAATACAGTAATATGACAGATAAATATATTGAGGCAGTGGGACGACGAAAAACAGCGACCGCACGTGTGCGCATTACCCCTGCGTCTAAAACAACCATTGTGGTTAATGAGAAGAGTGTGGAAGCATACTTTCCGACGGCACAACTACAGAATATTGTTCGAGAGGCACTTGAGGGTGTAACCTTTTCAGTGAGTGCGCATGTAACAGGAGGTGGAGTGCCTGCACAAGCTGAAGCGATTCGCCACGGTATTGCACGAGCACTGGTTAAGGATGACGACACTCGACGAAAAGATTTGAAAGCCGCCGGTTTTCTAAAGCGAGATCCGCGAATGAAAGAGCGCAAGAAATTTGGCTTGCGAAGCGCGCGACGTGCTCCACAGTGGAGCAAACGATAGTAAGAACCGCCCGAGAGGGTGGTTTTTGCTTTTAGGTGTATTTGATATGTTATGCCATGAGTTGCAAAAGGACCCCGACGGATTGATGTATGTGACGGTATCTAAAAAAGAACAAGAAAGAGTTTGGGGAATGCACCCTACAATTATTTCAGCAGAAAATACATCTTGAAACACTAAACTAGTGATGGAAAATTTTATTGCCCTCAAAATCAGAGTACGGAAGAAAGAAAATATAAAAGTGAAGGATAGAATTACACTTTCTTTTAAACTTGACCAACATCCTTTTTACCGCAGTACGTTTTGGGCGTAAAATACTATTTTTGATATAATGCAAAATATGGAAACAGCTAATCTAACATGTCCTCATTGTGGGCACATACAGCAAGTAGAGATACCTCAAACAGGTTGTCTCGCTTTTCATAAGTGTGAAAAATGCAAGCAAATGATTTCAGTTCCTAAAGACAGTAAAAATTGCTGTGTTGTTTGTGAGTATTCAGACAAGAAATGCCCTGTTGCTCATTCTGAAAATTAAGCAACTTTGTCTTATGGCTGTACGGTTTAGCATGTACCAGTACTCTGTGGTTGTTTGAAAATGAGTTTTAACGTCGTTCACTACCCGAAACATTCTTATTTTGCATTGACAAAATAATTACTTCTGCTATTTTGAAAATATGACTACTTATTGGTCACGGCCTAATACACACATGATTAAAGCGTACGACGTGTGTGTTTATGTTGGGCCGTAGGAATTCTAAATAAAAACTCTTTTGGGAAGCTCCGGCCAAACAGAAGCTGGAGTTTTTGTTTGGTATGTACCTTAAAAAAGCCAAAAAGGAGAATATTATGGCTACTTTTATAACCGGAAAGAAAGTTGTTCTGAGAACCCTCACACGGGACGATCTTCCGGCACTCACTGAGTGGATCAACGATCCTGAGATAACGCAATATCTTAACATGTATCACCCTATGATGTTCGAGTCTGAGGAACAATGGTATGAGAAGCTCATCGACAGCACTACCAACTTTGTGCTTGCCATTGAAACGAAGGACGAGAAGAAGAATTTCATCGGCACCATGGGAATTCTGCAAATCGACCATCGAAATCAACGTGCCGCAACCGGTGCTTTACTTGGTGACAAAAAGTGTCATGGAAGGGGCTATGGAACAGATGCAAAAATGCATCTGCTTCACTGGGCTTTCCGGGAGTTGAACTTGCGGAAGGTGCGTTCATCAGTTCTTGCAACAAACCACAGAAGCAAGAGGTATCTGGAGAAAACCGGGTACCGACAAATCGGTGTTCGCAAAGAGGACCATCTTCTCCGTGGCAGATTCGTTGATGAAATCCTGATGGAGGTGTTTCGCGACGATTTCATGGAAATATGGGAGGCGTATTCGCGAGAATGATTTCCTCCCAAGCACTCGGCGCTACCGCGTCGAGTGTTTCTTCTTTTGGTGAGTTTGGTATATAATCGACCCCAATGACAAAAGAACAAGACGACATAATATACGAAGAGGACGAAGGAGCGGAACTCATTAAAAAGCTTCGTGCTCGTTTGAAAACGTGCGAGCAGGAGAAGAAGGAATATCTTGACGGATGGCAACGGCTCAAAGCTGACAATACAAATAAGGCGAAGACGGAAGCCGAAGTGCATAAACGGCTCACCCAACGAGCCGTTTCCAATGTACTTGAATCTTTCCTCCCGTCACTTGACAGCTTTGACCTTGCACTTGAAGGAGAAATGGGAAAGGGTGTTGATGCAACCTGGCGACAAGGTATTGAGCATATATATGCACAACTACGAGAAATTCTCCAATCACACGGATTTACACAGTTTGGAGAAGTGGGCGATACCTTTGATCCGACGCTGCACGAGGCAGTGGGGAAGGAAGAAGGTGGCGAAGCACACACTATCGCCAGTGTGCAAAGAAAGGGATACATGCACCACACTGCGGTGGTACGACCAGCACACGTCATAATCTTTGAGTAGTCAAGATTGAAAGAGATGCTCACTGTAGCTACAATGTGGCCACAATGTCTATTCGTAAGCATTATATTATCATCGGCAATCAGCGTCATGGATACACGCTCCATCCGGCTCAGAAGGTGACCCATCTTATCTGCCGCAGTGCGAATATCGAAGCTCGTTTTCCCAATGACGAGATTCCTCGTATCCTCGCCGAACTGCCATCACTCATTGCAGAGCAACGCGCGCTCATTGCACACGCACAGCAAAATCAAGTTATTCGCTTTCGTGTGTCAGCGGATGAACGCGCGCTCATCGAGCAAAAGGTGCGAGATCATGGCTACGACACCATTTCTGCATACTTGCGCGATGTTGCACTGCATCGAATAGATACTAATTAAATACAATACTATGTCTAAAATTTTAGGAATCGATCTGGGAACAACAAATTCCGCAATGGCAATGGTCTCGGGAGGGGAGCCCTCAATCATTGAAAATGCAGAAGGTTCAAGAACCACCCCTTCAATTGTTGGTATTTCAAAAAACGGTGACCGTATGGTTGGCGTGCTCGCAAAACGTCAGGCGGTGACCAATCCGCAAAATACCATTTTCGGCGTAAAGCGTTTTGTCGGCCACACGTTTTCCGATGCCTCGGTGCAGAAGGACAAAGACATTGTACCGTATGCACTTACGGAAGGTGCGGACAAAGGGGTGACCATCACGCTTTCAGGAAAAGACTATCGGCCTGAGGAAGTTTCAGCAATGATTTTGCAGAAGATGAAGACCGATGCTGAAGAGAAAACCGGTGAGACCATTACCGAGGCAATCATCACTGTTCCGGCATACTTTGATGATGCACAACGAAAGGCGACAAAAGACGCTGGAAAAATTGCAGGACTTGACGTGAAGCGAATCATCAACGAACCAACCGCGGCTGCGCTTGCCTACGGGTTCAACAAAAAGAAGGATGAGCAAATTGTGGTATTTGACTTTGGAGGAGGAACGTTTGACGTATCGGTGCTTGAAGTTGGAGATGATGTAATCGAAGTAAAGTCAACTGACGGAAACTCGCACATGGGAGGACGAGATATCGACCAAAAGATTATCAACTGGATTGTTTCGGAATTTAAGAAGGAATCGGGTATCGATGTAAGTACAGACCCTCTGGCACTGCAGCGACTCGATGAAGCTGCCGAGAAGGCAAAAATAGAGCTCTCAACCGCGAGCGAATCGGAAATTAACATCCCCTTCATTACCTCAGGAGAGGCGGGGCCGGTGCACTTGCTGCTGACACTTACGCGCGCAACGCTCGACGAATTGGCCTTGGAGTACGTGGATAAAGCGATTGACATTACCAAGCGTGCAGTTGAGGCGAGTCCGTTTGATATCGCTGACATTGATGAAGTAATTCTTGTTGGCGGTCAAACACGTATGCCGCTCATCGCCGAAAAGGTGAAGGAGTTGTTTGGAAAAGAGCCGAACAAATCAATTAACCCCGACGAGGTGGTGGCACTGGGCGCTGCAATTCAAGGAGGAATCCTACAAGGAGATGTGAAGGATGTTCTCTTGCTGGATGTCATCCCGCTCTCACTCGGTATTGAGACAATGGGAGGTATTGCCACAAAATTAATTGAGCGTAATACCACTATCCCAACGAGCAAATCACAGATTTTCTCAACCGCCGCAGATAATCAACCATCTGTTGAGATTGTGGTGACACAGGGAGAGCGAGAAATGACCGCAGACAACAAGATACTGGGACGCTTTGTGCTTGATGGCATCGCACCAGCTCCACGTGGATTGCCACAGATCGAGGTATCATTCGACATCGACGCCAATGGGATTTTGAATGTGAAAGCACTGGATAAGGGAACTAACAAAGAGCAATCGATTAAAATTGAGGGGAGTTCGGGGCTCTCGGAAGCGGAAGTGGAGAAAATGAAAGCGGATGCGGAAACACATGCTGATGAGGACAAGAAGAAAAAGGAAGCAGTCGAAGTGAGAAATGCATCGGAGCAAGTGCTCTACGCAGCTGAGAAAGCAGTAAAAGACCATGGAGAAGCAGTAGGGGAAGAAATTGTCGCACCCGTCAATGAAAAAATTGATGCTCTTAAAAAAATGCGTGAGGGAGATGATACTGATGCAATTAAGAAGGCATCAGAGGAGCTCACCGGTGCCATGAGTTCAATTGGTGAAGCGCTGGCAAAGCAGCAGCAGGAAGCAGCACCTTCTACGGAAGAAGAAAAAGGAGGAGAAGCACGCGATGCTGAATTTGACGAAACGGATGAGAAGAAGTAATCTTTTCTTTCATGAAAGATTACTATGACATTTTAGGTGTCTCAAAGAATGCTTCGGATTCTGAAATTAAGAAAGCATTTCGCAGTGTCGCACAGAAATATCACCCGGATAAAAAGGGAGGTGACGAAGCCAAATTTAAAGCGGCGAGTGAGGCATATGCGGTACTTGGCGATAAGAAGCGGAGAGCTGAATATGATGCATACGGTCGCACGTTTGCCGGTGGCGGTGGACCACAAGGAGGATTTGATTTCTCACAATTCCAACAAGGGTTTGGTGGAGGTGTCGAATTTGATCTTAATGACATTTTTGGCGAAGTATTTGGTGGTGGGAGAGCTCACACGCGCCGCGGACGTGACATATCGATGGACATCGAACTCTCGTTTGAAGAAGCGATCTTTGGTCTTGAACGAACCGTGCTACTTAACAAAACAGGATACTGCGATCACTGCGAAGGAACCGGGGCTCAAGATGTAACCAAAACAAAGACATGTTCGGTATGTAATGGTCGCGGTTCAGTACAGGAGACTCGTCGATCCATTCTTGGCACATTTACGAGCAATCGTGAATGTGGAGAGTGTTTCGGCACGGGAACGGTTCCCGAGCAGAAATGTGGAGAATGTCACGGCAGAGGTGTACGAGAGCAACAAGAAGAAATCTCTCTTTCTATTCCTGCCGGGATTGATAATGGAGAGATGATTCGACTTCCCGGAAAGGGAGAAGCGGTGCGTAATGGGCAGGCAGGAGATTTGTATATAAAGGTGCATGTTCGACCACATACGTCGTTTACACGAACAGGGAAGGATATTCGTATGACACTTGGCGTCAAACTCTCCGATGCGCTCCTTGGAAGTATCTACACCGTTCCTACGCTCGAAAAGCCAATTGAATTGAAGATTCCGCAAGGTATTACACATGGAGAAGTGCTTCGCGTGAGAGAGAAAGGCGTTCCGCGATCAACAGGAGGACGAGGAGATTTACTCGTTACAGTCAATATTGATCTCCCGAAGAAACTTTCAAGAAGTGCGAAAAAATTGGTTGAGGAGTTGAAAAAGGAGGGGGTGTAGTAGGGGATAAAAAAGTACGCGATTACATGAAGACTGGTATATCATAGAGTATATGGAAGGATTATTATCTTCATCAATTGCACCCGACTTGGCTATCCTTATCCTACTCACTTCCGTATTTATCATCTACGGAATAATGGAAGGTTCGGGTATCCTCGTCTCAACCATTATTGCCGCACCAATTGCTGGACTCCTCTATCTCATATTTCCATATCATGCCGAGCTCTTGGCTGTGATGCCAAGCGGACTTGCTGCTTGGGTCCCGCTTCTACTTTTTGGTATATTCATATGGTTTACACTCTGGATACAACATCGCACGGTGGGAATTGCACGCGGTAGTGGAAGACCGTTTTATGTTGTGGTTGTTTCTACACTCTTGGCACTGCTGCTCATTTCATTCACATATCACATAGTACCTATTGACAGTCTTTATTCATTCAGCAGCACCTTTGACACATTATTCGAGTCAACGACGAGTCTCTTTTGGATTCTGATTATTGCGCTGTTTGCGCTGTTTGTGGCGTAAGAAGATCATCATGAGTGCACCTGTGATAAAAACAACGATGTCTATAACAGCGCGTCGTGTGTCTTTTTTCGTTCCAAGAATGCTCCAAGCATTGGCTTGGATTCCGACGCGACTTGCTCTTAACTTTTTCTCCCGTTTTGAAGTACGTGGACTTGATAACGTACTGGAATACCCCCATCAGCCAATACTCTTTGTTGCCAATCATGGAAGCGAGTTGGATCCAATTGCAATACGGGCAGCACTTCCACTTTTCTGGTCGCACGCTCCTCTGTGCTATGTAACCGCACCTTTGAAAATCTTTGCTGACAGTGTGTTCTCTTGGAGAAGCAAGCTGTACAGTTCATCATGGTTTTTTGCTTTGTGGGCAGCATACCCATCAACACCAAATACTCGATCGTACGCTGAAGCATTAAAGCTGCACGCCTCTCTCATGCAAGAAGATGGTGCATGTTTTCTTATTTTCCCTGAGGGAAAGCGTACTGATCCCACGAAGGAAGATCCTGTTTTTCACGGTGGCGCAGGATATCTTGCCAGCTTAGAAGGAGTCGTTACTATTCCAGTTTCAGTTACCGGATTTAGAAATACAACCCCGTGGAATTTCCTTAAAGGAAGGCATAAGGGCATGGTGCAATTTGGAACACCTCGTGATATCCCCCCCTCATCAAATACTGCTGAATTTTATCAATCGCAAGTAGCTTCGGTCATGGAAGAGGTGTATGAGAAGATGAATATTCGAAACAAATGATCCCTTCTCGCTTTGTTAAATCTTTCACAATATACTCAACTGAACATACCCGCAGTGTGTTAGCAACCCACTTAACCAAACTATGGGTATGTTCATTGTTGCACTTGAGGGTTTAGATTAAGATATTACTTTAAAAATCCCCTTTTGGTGCTACTATACATACTATATGTTAAGTAAAGAGGCACTAACACAAATACTCGGTATCACTGACTCAATACAATTGAATCCAAAGAAAATGGCCGAAAAACTGACAGTTACCTTCTATCCGTCCAATAAGGCGGTATTAAATGAAAATATCACATCGTTTGCTCGGAATCTTGAGCGAGTCCTTAAGGAACTGGGAGTAACAGTAGTGCCTTACGCGGAGGCAAAAAATCTCATACCACTATCAAAAATACTCAGCCGATTTATACGAATTATGATGAGTAATTTCTTGTACATAGTAGAAAAACTCCTTTTAAAAGACACTGGTCGCATTTATATACATGGAGCTGTTTTAAAAAATCTTGTGCGTCGCAATAGAATAAAAACGGGAATATCAATTATTGCACTTGGTGAAGGGGTACAAAATGATTTGCCTATGGATCACACCGCAAGTTTTACCAAAAGTCAGGTTGTTTCGATTGTTGAAAAGCCAGCACATATACAATCAACTACAAGTTTCCACGAACATTTTGATACTGCAATGTCTTTGTTTGCACACCATATGTCCAATATTATATTGGCGGTGGATGATACAACATGGACTCTTTATAACTTCAATGCTTCGCATCCGACATACAAGCGCCATGTGGGAGTCGAGGAGTTTAAGCGTGAATTGCTTGAGTCATTGATCTCTAAACTAGCAGCTCCAATGCAGCCCCAACGTCTAGCAGACTTCAAGTTTTTACGAACACGCTTTGATGCTGCTACAGAACCATACGCATCATTAACCGCAGATATGTTGAAGAGCGGGGTGGTACTGGAGAAACTTGGATTGTATCCAGCGGGAAAGAAAATTGACGACCTGCCTTTTCGAAATAATTTTTATCGTTGGATTGGAAAAATACACCTCGATAACCGCAATGGTATGAGTTATGGATTCTTAGCATGGCAGCTTCCTACGAAGTTAAGTGAACTACATTCAGTTGATCTATTGGAAAGCAAGTACCGGGAGGAAATTGTTGATAAGGACTATTTTTATGACAATAGTAATAATCTAAATATTGTAATATACCTTCCTGAATTCGGAACATTCTTTATGAAAGTTCCAGAAGTCACCGTACTCTCTCAGCGCTCAGGATGCGATAAGACAAACTTTACTCCAGAAAAAGATTTGCTCAAAATGGGTATTCACAACGGAAAAATGTTTATGGAAGCACCAAAGGGAGCGCGTGTGGCGTCAGATTACAAACCATCCTTTGACACTAAGGTTATTTTGGCACATGCAGCAGGCAACGCAATTGTGGCATCGATACTGGCTCATATAAATCCCGATGCTGCTTTTGCTCGACAAGTAAAAGATACCGGGGTTGCTCTCAGTCACTGGCATGGGTATTTGAGACCAGAAGATATTCCCACGGGATGGTATGTCCATGGATTTAATAATCCTCACGTCGCGTGCTCAACACCTCATTCAGCTCTATTTGCTATTGATGGCAAGATGAAGTCATTTTTACGGTCACTAGAACCAAATGCTCCTGACTTCCTTGGCGACGTACATATCGAACCTCAACATGGGACAAATATCAACTTTACCTCACTGTCGCATTTTGCCGACTTTCTTGAAGCTCACCCAAGAAACGCTACTGTTGGAAACATTCACTTATCTCAATATTAATAACATATGCCAATTCCACTCGAATATTACACCATATCACTATTCTCTGGAGGAGTTATTGCACTTTTAGCGGGATTTCTTCCATATCTAGATAATAGTTCGAAAGCCGAGAACAAAGCGTGGCTCCTTTTAAATGTAAGTTCGGCTATTTGGAGTTTTGGATATTACTCAATGATTACAGCAACAAGTTCTTCCGATGCAATGTACAGTAACATAATTTTGCACGGAGCGGCAGTATTTATACCACTATTCTACCTTTTGTTTGTACTCCATCTTACTGATACATATCGAAAAGTCTATCAGATCTTCTATGCAGGGATTGTGGTTTCATTATTCTTTTTCCTCATCAATCCGTCGGTTGTTTTTGTAAAGGAGGTGATTCCTAAACATATCTTCAATTATGCACCAGAACCCGGTTTTATGTATATATATTTTACATTCTATTTCTTTGTTGTGGTCAGTTATGCTATTTATATTCTGTACAAAGCACAACTTGATGCACCAAGCAAGGAGCGCTTAATGTTGCGTTTTGTATTGTATTCTTCTCTTGCAGGTTTTATTGGTGGAGGAGGTGTATTTTTGCTTACCTATAATATTTTACCTCCGTTCTTGTTGGTATTATTTACACTCTATCCAATTATTATTGCATACGCTATGATTCGTCATGAGTTTTTGGAAATCAAGGTCATTGTAACTGAAATATTTATCGCTCTACTTTGGTTACTGCTCTTATTCCGTATATTTGCATTTGGAGATATACAAGACAAAACAATCAGTGCTATCGTATTTATCGCTGCATTGATCCTTGGAATATCGGTGATACGTAGTGTGGTGCAAGAGGTAAAGATCCGCGAAGAACTAGAAAAAATTACCAAACAGCTGAAATCTGCAAACGACCGCCTAGAAATACTCGACCAACAAAAATCTGAATTTCTCTCCATTGCAACACACCAGCTACGCGGACCTATTGCCGGTATTCGTGGCCATCTTTCCCTTATCCTCGATGGCTCATACGGCAAAATTCCGAACAAAGCGCGCACTATCACCGAAAAAATTTTCGAATCAAGTGGCATGCTTGCACAAACAATTAACGACTTTCTCAATGTGTCGCGTATAGAACAGGGAAGTATGCAATACGACATGAGCGACTTTGCGATACATGAGCAGATTGCTGACATTGTCACCGAACTACAACCGATTGCGGATGAGCGCAAACTCAAACTCACATTCAAAGACGATTGTGCCGATGCGTCATGTATCGTGCATGCGGACAAAACAAAACTCAATCACATATTCTTTAATTTGATAGAAAATGCAATTAAATACACTGAGAAGGGATGGGTGAGAATACGTATTGCAGCAGAACATGGTACGGTTCGTGTTTCAATAACAGATAGTGGAGTCGGTATTTCCAAAGCACAACTGCCGGCACTTTTTGAGAAGTTTGTGAGAGCTGAAGGCGCATCCAAGGTGAATGTAAACGGAACGGGACTTGGGTTATACGTCGCACGACAAATGGTTGAAGCGCACAAAGGCAAAATATGGGCAGAATCAGAAGGAGAGGGAAAAGGATCGACGTTTGTTGTAGAATTGCCCTCCAAATAACTGACCAATATTTTTTCTACTTACATTAATGGCTATAATTGCTGTACAAACCCTCATTCCTAAGGTACGGTTCCAGCAGATATGAACAACTTAGGAGGCTGAGATGGCCTACGTCAAAACGGCGCTCTTTCGTATTTTGCTTGTGTTTTGGACAGCACTCTTTGTGCTTCCCATTGCATATCACATAGTTGCAAGAAGTCCGTATGTACACATACGAGTTTCGGCTCGTGTCTGGATATGGGGTATTGTATATCTCCTTCAACTGGTATGTGGATTGCGCCACGATGTCTTCTATTCTCGCGAAGCGGTTGTGCGCCCGGTTCTCTATGTCAGCAATCACCAATCTATATGGGAAACGATTGTCTTTTTTGCTCTGTTTCCTGATGTGGCGATAGTGGCAAAGAAGGAATTGTTCTCAATTCCCATATTCGGCTGGTATTTGAAGAAATTGGGAATGATTCCGGTTAATCGTGAGGGTACGGGTACCAACAAAGCAATGTTGCGTATGGTTAAGCAGACACTTCATGAAGGCAGAGACATTCTCATCTTTCCTGAAGGAACACGTGTGCCGTACAAAGAAGAACGTGTGTACCAAAACGATGGTATTCGTGTAATTCTGCATTTTGCACGCAACGTATGTGGTCGCGAGATACCGATAGTTCCCATCATTCACAACGCCGGAAGATTCTGGCCGCGACATGGCAACATCATCTCTCCCGGATGCATTAAGGTATATGAGTGTTATGTGACACCTCTGGAGAAGACTGAGCGAATGGTGAATCATCTGAAAGATCTTCTGTGATTTGTAAGGACCCGTGTGTACACGGGTCCTTATTCTTTTACAAATCTTTTGTCACCACATACATCAATGAGCAGAGAAGGTATGTTTCCGAAGTTGGGATAAAGAATTAGTCCAGGCGCATACGAGAAGCGCTTGGGTTTCTCCCAGAATTGAAGGGAGTTCGTCAGAGAAAACCGCTATTGGTCGTTCCCGACGTCGCTACGATGAACTAAACCGAGATGATGAGTCTTTTTACAAAAATTTCTAAATGCCCTTCGACCTATCGGAAGAATATTTATAACTACCAAAAGCTTTTAAAAAATGGGTGATACTGGTACTATTTCCATACATGACCAACAAAAAGCGACTACTCACCGGACTACAGCCATCGGGATCTATCCATATTGGAAACTACTTCGGGGCACTCAAACCATTTCTTGACATGTACACAGAATATGAGAGTCATTTGATGGTTGTTGACTACCATGCACTCACCACACTACGTGACAGAGATGCACTCACTGAAAACATTTACAGCATTGTAAAAGACTACCTCGCAGCGGGAGTTGATCCTGAAAAAGTGATTCTCTTTAAGCAATCAGATGTTGCAGAACACACCGAACTCGCGTGGATTTTGCAGTGTCTTGTTACCGTACCCTTTCTCATGCAAGCACATGCATACAAAGACAAAGTGGCAAAGGGACTTGAAGCAAATGCCGGACTCTTCAGCTACCCAATGTTGATGGCAGCAGACATTCTCCTCTATGACACAGAAATCGTACCCGTGGGTGAAGATCAACGACAACACATTGAGTACGCCCGTGAAGCAGCGAACAAATTTAACAATACCTACGGAGAAACCTTCATCACTCCGCAAGAACATATTCTTAAAGGGGTTGGTGTCGTACCCGGTATTGATGGTAAAAAAATGAGTAAAAGCTACCACAATACTATTCCACTGTTTGCGACTCGCCAAGAAATTGAGAAAGCGGTCATGAGTATTGTAACCGACTCAGACGGAGAACGCCCTGAAAACGTATATGCTATTCACCAACTCTTTGCTTCAGAGGACGCACTCGATGCACTGTACAAAGAGAATGAAGGAAACTACAAAGCACTGAAGGAGGCACTCATTGAAGACATCGATGCATTCATAGCACCGATGCGAGAACGGCGCGCATCAATTACCAACGAAGATGTGGCGAACATACTGGAAGCGGGGGCGCGAAAAGCCAAGGAACGTGCTTTGCGGAAAATGATGGATGTAAAAGAGCGAATTGGTGTAATACTATAAGTATATGGAGAGAACACTCATTGGTGATATACCACACAAGAAAGATACGGAAATACTCATTGAAGGGTGGGTGGAGGTTCGACGTGATCACGGAAAACTCATGTTTCTCGTACTTCGAGACAGGAGCGGATCGGTACAAGCAATGGCAAAAGATGACGCGCTGGAGCAATCACAACCGCTACGCGAGCAATGGGTGGTACGTGTTCATGGAATAGTACGCGAGCGTCCTGAGGAAATGAAGAAAGATGAGCAAAACGGTGATGTGGAACTACACGTAAATTCTGTTGAGATTCTCTCGGAGGCGGCTGAGTTGCCGTTTGATATGGATGCCGAACTGAATTTGGACACATATCTTGATTACCTTCCACTCACACTTCGCACGCAACGCGCTCGAGACATTTTTTCGATACAAGCAACCATTGTGCAGACATTTCGATGGGCACTGATACAGAGAGGGTTTATCGAATTTCAAGCTCCCGCACTTACCGGAGGAGATGCGGAGGGGGGTGGAGATGCCTTTACTGTTGCATACTTTAACGATCACACCGCCTATCTGGCGACGAGTCCGCAATTGTACAAGGAAATAATGACAGGGGCATTTGAGAGGGTATTTACAATCGCAAAGATATTCAGAGCTGAAAAGTCCGCAACCACACGACACCTCGCCGAGGTAACACAGATGGACTTTGAGATGGGGTTCATTAAAGATTACACCGATGTCATGAAAATGCTTGAAGCAATTATGCGTGACGTGTGCGCTGCCGTCGTCAAACAACACGCTGATGTGTTTGCACGCTTTAATACCAAAGCGCCGTTGGTGCCTCAAGGTGCGTTTCCGGTACTCACACTGCGCGAGGCACAGGAAATCATTAATGTGGACACCAGCGAACCGGATCTTGAGCCGGAACACGAACGACAGATTTGTGCGTGGGCGAGGGAAGAGCATGGATCGGATTTTGTGTTCATTACACATTTTCCAACACATAAACGTGCATTCTATTCTCTCCCTGATCCCAAAAACCCAGAACTTTCATACAGCTTTGACCTTCTTTTCAAGGGATTGGAGATAAACAGTGGGTCGCAGCGGTTCCATAACCATGATGCGCTTGTCGCAACTCTGAAGGAACGGGGACTGGATCCGAAGCATTTTGAATACTATTTACAACTCCATGCGTACGGCGTACCGCCACATGGAGGATGTTCCACCGGTCTTGAGCGCATCACCGCTCGTATGCTTGACCTTTCCAATGTAAAAGAGGCGGCTGCATTTCCACGAGATATGAATCGAATTGATTCTCGCCTGAGCGAGTAGGTGTAAACCGAGAAATCTCGGTATCTCGGCAAAACGCGCTATAATACACTCAATGACGCAAACGTTTACTTTAGAAATAGAAGGGTTTCGCGGACCACTCGAACTGCTCCTCAATCTCATTGAGCGACAGAAGCTGCAGATTAATGATGTATCACTTGCACAAGTGGCAGATGATTACATACGTCATATAGAAGATCGGGAGCGCGTTCCACTTGCACAAACCGCACAATTTGTCGTGGTGGCTGCGACGCTTCTTTTGATAAAATCAAAATCACTGCTTCCAAGTATCGCATTGACCGAGGAGGAGGAGCAGGATATTCTCGACTTGGAGAGACGACTGGAACGATATGCTCACGTGCGCCGCGCATCATTGATACTCAAGAACAAATGGCGGAAGCGGTCGTTCCTTCCACGTGTTGCACCACAGAGGGAAATCGTATTCGCACCGGGATCGAACATCTCAAAGGAACAGATACATCACCATATCCGTGCCCTTGCGGATGTATTGTACACATTCATACAAAAACCCACCGCAGAGATTGCACACACACTTCGTCTGGAGGACGTAATCGAGAGTCTTGCCAGAAGAATGCGCACACGTGGCAGTGGATCATTTGCGCGCACCGTGTCAGGCACTGATAGGATGGAGGCAATTGTTAATTTCCTCGCACTTCTTGAGCTGGTAAAACGTGGGACCCTTGAAGTGATACAGAAAGATCATTTCGAGGATATACTGATGGAAAACGAAGATATAGGGATGCCGCGATATGACTAACCACGGACGACTCCAAGCGCTCCTCTACGCTCACGGCGGAGAGATGAAGAAAAAAGAGGTGCGCTCAATACTTTCCTTCTCCGACGATGAGTTGATAGCAGCTGCAGCCGCTTTACGCGACCACCTCAAGAACCAGGCACTTGAACTGTACGAAACCGATATGACGCTTTCGTTGCGTACCGGAAAAGCGTATGTACAAGACATTGATGCACTTTGTCGAGAAAGTGTCAAAAGAGATATTGGCCAAGCCGGACTTGAAGTGCTCGCCATAGTGCTCTACAAACAGTCTGCCTCGCGCGCGGATATCGACTATATACGCGGTGCCAACTCAAGTGGTACACTACGACAGTTAGTACTTCGAGGTCTCCTTGAAAGAAAGCGAAGTGCCAAAGATTCAAGGGCGTGGGTATATACGGGCACACCCGAGGTCTTTGCACACCTTGGGATAACGAGCCCGAATCAATTGCCAGAATACGATACACTTAACGGAGTATTGGAAAATAATTATGAATGAGAAAAAGGACAACACCACATTGCAATACATCTCGGTCTTTGCCATGATCGGCATTTTTGTGTTTCTCTTTGTAGCACCGACTACAAAAAAATCCATCGCCTTGGCTCCGGATGAAGTATCGGCGAGCGTGCTGCTGGCAACACTGCCAACACCGATACAAGATACGATCGAAATCACTGCGGGAGCCGCGTATGTTATTGACACAACCAATGACCTCGTCCTTTTTGAAAAAAATGCGGATGCACAACTGCCACTCGCTTCAGTCACCAAAGTCGCTGTTGCGCTTCTTGCACACACCTATCTATCTGATACGGAATACATTTATCTCTCTGCCTCCGCGATCGCAACTGAAGGTGAATCCTATCTAAATGTAGGAGATGTGTGGAACACACAAGATCTTATTGATTTTATGCTCATCACTTCTTCAAATGATGCGGCTGTTGCGCTTGCAGAAGCCATCGAGGACGTCTCTAAAGCTTCAATTGATGTACTCTTAAATGAGCTTGCACAGGACATTGGCCTCTCGCAAACCTATTTTTTGAACGCGACTGGTTTGGATGAGAATCTTGCTCTGAGCGGATCATACGGATCCGCTAAAGACATGGCCATGCTCTTTTCATATATATATGATACTGCTCCTCAAGTACTCGAGGCATCTTCGGTGCCACAGGCAACATTTTACAATACATCAGGAATCGCATATGAGGCGGAAAATACGAATACAGTTTTGGGAGATCTGCCCGGACTCTTGTTTAGTAAAACAGGGTTCACTGATCTTGCGGGAGGAAATTTGGTCGTATTGATGGAAACAGAGCCGGGACATCCGATAATCATTTCTGTCCTCAACTCAACACCGGAAGGTCGCTTTGAAGATACCGTTCAGATTGTGCGCTCACTCATGCGCAACTAGTTATGGATATCGTCAACCTCACAAAAGTAATGGTTCCCGCGTTTGTGGCCTTTACGGTTGGTATCGCCATCACCCCCGTTATTACGCACTTCTTGTACCAGTACAAGGTGTGGAAGAAAAATCCCGGTAAAACCACACTTGAGGGAACTGACGCGATTGAATTTAACAAACTCCATAAGGAAAATGAACGGAAGACGCCGCGCATGGGAGGTGTGGTTATTTGGGGAAGCGCACTGATTACCATCCTCAGTATCTGGATTATCTCGCTACTGTTTCCAACAGCGGAGACCCTCAAAATGGATTTCCTCAGTCGTGAGCAGACGTGGATTCCACTGTTTGCATTGGGAATCGGTGCATTGACGGGATTTATCAGCGACCTCTTTGATGTTGCATTCCATGGGCGCGGGGTGTCTCTACGTTATAGATTGCTCGTTGTCTTCGTGTTGTCTTTGTTTATTGGATGGTGGTTCTATGCCAAACTCGCTATTTCAACTATTGGAGTGCCGTTTGGACAACCACTGGAAATTGGATGGCTCATTATTCCCGCATTTATACTCACGTCACTTGGATTGTACGCTAGTGGTATTATCGACGGTATTGACGGACTCTCAGGAGGGGTATTCTCTATGATATTTGGTGCATATGCTTTTATCGCACTTTCTCAAAATCAAGTTGATCTCGCTGCCTTCTCAGCTATGCTCGTGGGAGCAATACTTGCTTTTCTATGGTTTAACGTGCCGCCGGCGCGTTTTTATATGACCGAAACCGGTTCCATGGCGCTCACTCTGACACTTGCCACAATCGCCTTTATGACCGACACCCTCGGCGACGGTATTGGTATTGCACTGTTGCCAATCATTGGCTTTCTCCTTGTGGCGACCGTTGCAAGTACAATACTGCAGCAACTTTCAAAGAAATTCCTGAAAAGAAAACTTTTTAGAATCGCACCGCTGCATCACCACTTTGAGGCACTCGGATGGCCAACTTCGAAAGTAACATTTCGCTACTGGATTCTTGGAGCTATCTTTGCGCTCTTTGGTATTATTCTTGCTCTAATAGCATAGGTTCTGTATGCGTGGTTTGGGCAACAGGATGGATCGACCACTTCTTATCATCATCGGACTATTGGTCCTGATTGGCTTTTTTCTCTTCACTTCCGCTTCGCTTGGATTGCTCGCACAAGAAGGAGCACGCTTTTCCTCAGTTGCGTTTAATCAACTCTTCCTCGGTGTTGGTCTTGGAACAATCTCGATGTTCTTAATGAGCAGGGTTCACTATCGATTTCTTAAGCGCTACGCACTGCACATATATATTGCGTCGCTCATTTTAACCATTTTGGTATTTGTACCGATGATCGGATTCTCTGCCGGAGGTGCTACACGATGGCTTTTGTTGGGACCAATCTCACTGCAACCCGCTGAAATCCTCAAGATTGGCACCATTGTGTATTTGGCAACATATCTTGCAAGTGCTCGTGCTCATCTGCACAAATACCAAACCGGACTCCTTGCGTTTATATTCATTCTTGTACCTCCTACAGTCGTTTTACTACTACAACCTGATACCAGTACTATTTTGGTTATCACCGGAACTGCATTGGGAATGTTTTTTGCCGCAGGAGCACGGTGGCGCGATATAGGTATCCTGGTATTAATTGGTGCCATTGCACTGTCTGGACTGGTTGCGATGCGACCATATGTTTTGGACCGAATTACCACTTTTATTAATCCATCAACGGACCGACTTGGATCCGGATACCAGATACAGCAATCACTCATCGCGGTGGGAAGTGGAAAAGTAGTGGGAAGAGGATTTGGTCAAAGTGTGCAAAAATTCGGATACTTACCTGAACCAACCGGAGATTCAGTCTTTGCGGTGGCTGCAGAGGAATTTGGATTTATTGGTGCAGTACTGATTATTTTCTTATTCATTGCACTGATTACTCGAGCACTGCTCATCTCAACACGAGCGCCTGACTATTTCGGAGGATTGGTAGTTGCCGGCATCATACTGCTCATCGCCACGCAAGCGCTTATTAACATGGCATCAATGCTTGGCGTGATGCCCCTTACCGGACTTCCGCTGCCATTTATCAGTCACGGAGGTACTGCTTTATTCGTGATGCTCTCCGGCATGGGAATCGTACTCAATGTTTCCAAATATGCGAAATAGGTTTCTATTTACTCCGAAACACATGTGTTGTATGTTATAACTCAGGTCTGATTAATCACAAAGGTGAGAAAATGACAAATCGATTTGCACTGTTCCCGTCCCCTGAAGAAGCGGGGTATGAAAAGGCACGAGTCCTTCTCAAAAAAATAGAGAGGGCGAGCACCTTCGAAGTCAAGATATTCGAGGTGTCAGAGCAAGACCTTGTCAACGCAGCAGATTGGCTCACGAAGCCAATTGAAGCTCGTGGTGTCGCTGCTTTTTTCGAACAACACGACTGCTTGGAGATGGTGAGATCCATGTCTTCGTATCTCTATCATAAAGAGCCCCTGAACTTCGAAAATTTTTCGATCTTGCTTCTTACGAAAGATCGAGAAAAACTTATCAACGTCGTGCCCGAATCCATTCTTCTACACGGCGTGGAGGCGCTGATACGGTGAGGAAAACGAAAATCGCTGGTTGATTCCGGCGATTTTTGCTTTCCCTGTTCACACTATTCTCATGATATACTTAGTCGTATTATGAGAATTGTATTCACAGGAGGAGGGTCGGGAGGTCATTTCTATCCACTTATCGCCGTTGCAAAAGCTCTCAATGAAATAGTTGAGGCGGAAAAAATCATTTCTCCTGAGTTGTACTACATCGGTCCTGATGTTATCGACCCCGAAGCTCTGATGGAGCAGGGGATTGTATGGAAGAAGACAAGTGCGGGAAAAGTACGTCGTTACCTTTCGATACGGAATGTGTTTGATGTTATTAAAACCATTGGAGGTATTTTTCAAGCGACGATTGTACTCTACCTGTTGTTTCCGGATGTGGTGTTTAGTAAAGGGGGATATGCAAGTTTTCCGACCACGGTGGCAGCGCGTATTCTGGGAATCCCAATTATCGTTCATGAATCGGATGCACATCCCGGACGAGCGAACAAAATTGCCGCAAGGTGGGCAATCGCCGTAGGAACATCATTCCCCGGAGTCGTCAAATATTTTAAGGGTGTTGATGCGGATAAGTTTGCACTGGTGGGACTCCCCATACGTGATGAACTCTTCACACCTGCGCGTGAAGGTGGACATGAATACTTAGAACTTGATCCGGCCGTACCCACCATACTCATTCTAGGAGGTTCACAGGGGGCTCAGGCAATTAACGCAACAATTATTGATGCGCTTCCGGAACTTCTCAATACCTACCAGGTCATCCATCAAACCGGCACGGATAACTTGGAAGAGGTGCGGCATCTCTCCAGTGTCGTACTTAAGGACCATCCTTACAAAAACGGGTATCGTGCATTTGGATTTTTGAATACACTTGCACTTCGTATGTCAGCGGGTATTGCCTCGTTGGTCATTTCGCGCGCGGGAACCGGCACTATTTTTGAAATTGCCGCATGGGGCATTCCTTCCATTGTTGTTCCAATCCCGGAAGATGTCTCTCATGACCAAACGAATAATGCGTTTGCATACGCTCGTGATGGTGCAGCGGTAGTACTGAAGCAAAAGAACCTTTCCAAAAACATCCTCCTTGCGGAAATTGATCGTATCCTCAAAAACCCCGATGTGCGTGCGGCGATGACTCGGGCGGCAAAGCAATTTGCACAACCAGGATCGGCACATAAAATGGCACGCATTATCATCGACACTGCGCTTAAACATGAACAGTAATATGACTGAAGTAATTACACGATTTCCACCATCACCAACAGGAAACTTGCATATCGGAAATATACGGACACTTCTGTTTAACTACCTCTATACACGCCACCACCAAGGGAAAATAGTAATGCGCTTTGAAGATACTGATACTCAGCGCAGTAGTACACAGCATGAGGCGGTTGCTCTTGAAACTCTCGCGGCACTGGGACTTGAATATGACGATGGTCCGTATCGTCAGTCGCAGAGAACCGAGCGTTACGTTCGTGTACTCAATGATTTGATTGAAAAAGATTTGGCCTATGTCGCAGAGGCATCTGAGGAAATGCCCGGTGAACATGTGATTCGCTTCAGAAATCCCAACCAAAAAATTACCTTCACTGATTTGGTGCGAGGGGAGATAACCATAGACACCACTGATTTTGGTGATTTTGTAATTGCACGTTCGCGCAACAACCCCGTATATCACTTAAGTGTGGTCGTCGATGATGTGGACATGCACGTGACGCACATCATTCGAGGAGAAGATCATATCACCTCAACCCCTCGTCAGATTCTCCTCATTGATGCCATTGGCGGGAAGCGTCCATACTATGCACACCTTCCACTCATTGTAGGAAGTGATAGAAAAAAACTCGGTAAACGACATGGTGCGACGACGTATCAGGAGTTTGTTGATCTGGGAGTACTGCCAGAAGCATTGATAAATTACCTTGCACTTCTCGGGTGGAATCCGGGAGATGATCGGGAAATTTTTTCAAAAGAAGAGCTTATAAAAGAATTTACACTGGAACGCGTCAACAATTCACCCGCGACGTTTTCGTACGAAAAATTGGCGTCGATTAACAAGCATTACCTGCAAAAACTACCGATGGAAACGTACGTGCAGAAAGCAAGAAATGTCATCAATTCAGAAGAGCTGCTCGCACATCCTCGTCTTGATGAAGCAATCGAATTGGTGCTTCATGAGCGAGTATCCTTGCTCTCGGAAATTCCACAACTGATTGAGCAAGGAGAATTGCGATGGCTCATCACCGAATCCCCACCACGCAGTGAAGATCTACACTACAAGGATGCGCCAACCGCTGCTATCGTTGCACATCTTGAAAATCTCCTCGCCATACTCTCTGGTGCTTCTGTGCAATGGAGTGTGGACTCATTGCGGGAATTGATTTGGAGCTACATACATGGTGCGGGAGAGCACTCGTCGATTGTAGGCCAAACATTGTCTCCACTGCGCGTCGCCCTAACGGGAGCAAAGCAATCACCCGATCCGTTTACCGTCGCGTATTTGATAGGAAGGGAAGCTACTCTTGCGCGTCTGAGGTATGCGCTTGAAGTGTTACAATAGGGAAGTATGTTATTGATGCGTCGCACACTGTCAATACTGATACTCACCACCATTATCACGGTGCCTTGGTATACCCGAGCACAAAGTGCGACTGCCATACAAGAGAAGATTGCAAACCAACAAACTGAAATTGAGGCACTGGAAGGCGAAATAAAGCAATATGAGGCACAACTCACCGAAATCGGAAAGGAAAAGCAGACACTCGAGGGAGCAGTACGAGAATTGGATATCTCAAGAAGAAAGGTGAGTGCAAACATCTCCATCGCTCAGAAAAAAATCAACGCAACCGCATCTACCATTTCAGAATTGGATGCTGATATTAAAAACAAGGAAGATCTCATTGGAAAGAACCAAAAGGCACTCGCCGAGACCATTCGCACTATGAATGAAGTTGAAACTGGTTCTTTTATCGAAACAATGCTCAGTGCGGATGATATCTCAACATTTTGGAGTGATATTGATACCATCCAAAAATTCCAAGTAGTGGTGCGAAATGAAGTCGAGGTACTCTCAGAACAAAAGAAGGTTCTTGAGGTCGTAAAGGTGGAAAAACAAATTCAAAAAGGGGAGTTGGTGACTCAAAAGACGCAACTCTCCACACAGCAGCGCTCACTGGATATTAATCGCGATGCAAAAAACAAGCTTCTTGAAGAGACGGAGAACAGGGAATCAACATACCAGGAGTTGCTGGAAACGAAGCAAAAGGCCAAGGAAGAGTTTGAAGCTCAGTTGAGGAGTTTTGAAGCGGAGTTGCAATATATACTTGATCCGACATCCATCCCTCCGGCAGGGAAGGGGGTCTTTATGTGGCCGGTATCGAATGTTCGTATTACGCAATATTTCGGAAATACTAAATTCGCAAAGTCAGGTGCATATAACGGCAGTGGTCATAACGGTGTCGACATGGGAGTACCAATCGGGACTCCGGTCATGGCAGTACTCTCGGGAAATGTGCGTGCAACAGGGAACACCGATGCGTATCCGGGATGTTATTCGTATGGGAAGTGGGTTCTTATTGAACACGTAAACGGGTTAACAACACTGTATGCACACCTCTCTGATATTGCGGTTACTCCGGGGGAGCCGGTCGCTACCGGGCAGGTAATCGCATACTCCGGAAATTCCGGATTCTCAACTGGCCCACACCTTCACCTGACCACCTATGCCAGCGATGCTGTTGAGGTTGTTCGTCTTGGTGATGTGAAAGCGCGCACCAGTTGTGCTGATGCGAAAGTTCCCGTTTCCTCATGGAGCGGCTATCTCAACCCGATCGACTACCTCCCATAGTATAGTGGTGTCTGTATACCTGGAAAGTAAATGTCGCACAATATATTAATCCATTGATATGCATAAAAACACGGGGAGCGCGCATGGTGAGCGTCTCGATGGGTCGCTCAAGATGATTATGGGAAGAACCCTATCTCTTTTTTTAAAAACCAGTTTTTGCGATCAGTAATTTCTCACCAACGCGCGAGTGGAAACGTACCGGATGTTTATGTGATGTATATAATGTCGCAAAAGATATATTGTACGACATAGAGTACAAGTGAGAAAGGGCCGCCTCGTTGCAGCCCCTTTCCTTTTTCAAATGTTTTCGGCCAGGCACACATCCTCCCCCGTCCGCACGAGGTACTCCTCTGCGGTGCGAAGATAGGCCTCGTCAAAAATTTCGCTGGGAAGGAACGCGTATCCGTGGATTTTTCCACTGAACGACTGTACTTCCGTCAGCACTGCCTCCTCTTCGATGAGGATGAATCCGCCTCCCTCTTCCCTCACGAGACTGCACCATTCGTCCACACGCACCACTTTGAGTACGATGACGAGTTTTTGCGGGCCTGGGGGAAAAATGACGCAGGACCCTTCCTGCAGTAGGTTCTTGAAGCGCTTCATTCCGGATTGCTCGTCGATGCGATACGCTTTCATGATGCTTTTTGCGTCTTCCTCCTGAAAGCACATGGCAAAACCATCGTAAATTACAACGGTATTCTCCTCCTCTGTCAGGAAATTGGTCGACGCTGCCAAAACGACCACGAGGGCGAGAGTGATGAAAATCTTCATTGCCTTTCTCCTTTCTTGACTACCCTCTTTGTACCCCAGGAGCACTCTTTATCTCAAGATATTTTTGTGTTGTAACTTTATTTCCCGCTAAACTGTTCAAATGCACGTAATACTTCAATAGGAGTTGCAAATATCACCGTATTGCTTTGATCGGATGAGAGGTCGTTAAGTGATTGAAGCGTCCTGAGGTGGAGTGCTCCCGGAGACGTATGTAGTATCTTTGCGGCCTTTGCCATGTTATCAGCGGAAATAACTTCTCCTTCCGCTTTGATAATGACCGCGCGCTTTTCACGCTCCGCCTCTGCCTGTTTTGCAATCGTTCGTTCCATATCCCCGGGGAGCACTACATCCTTTAGCTCAACATTATCTACTTTAATTCCCCACTCATCACTTGCTTCATCCACAATTGATCGGATTCTTTCAGAAATCTTGTCTCGTCCCGCAAGCAACTCATCTAACTCGACTTCTCCCACCACATTACGCATGGTTGTTTGTGCCAATTGGCTCATAGCAAAGAAAAAATCTTCAACATTTAAGATAGCGTGATCTGCATTTGACACTTGGTAGTAGATAACGGCGTTTACCCCCACTGAGATGTTATCCTTCGTAATTGCTTGCTGCTGCGGTACATCAACCGCTTTTACTCGCATATCCACCTTGTTCATTCTTTGAAATACGGGAATGACCATTCTCCATCCCGGTTCTCGTATGCCGGTAAACTTTCCCATGGTGAACATGACTCCCCGCTCGTATTGATTGACCTGCCGCACCATTGCAACTGCAAGCCCGACTCCCAGTATGAGTATTGTTACCAGTTCCATATATGCGCATTATACATTACCGCCACGGTATATCATAGCGCTCAAATTCGGGAAGCAATTTTCTCCCGTACAGCAACCGATTGATTACCTCGGCATGACTTAACGCACCTGTAAGAGCATTATGGGGCTGTGGTTCTTCGGGAATACCGCAGTAGTTAAGCACGGCATCGAGATTTAAGGCGCTCCGCTTGTGCTCGGTGTCAATAGGAGGGTTTAATCCGTGCATGATGTGATGCATCCATGCCAGCGAATGACTGTCGACTGTGCGGTATGCAAAGGTGTAGTTAAGTCCTGCCCGTTCGCATGCGGCACGTACATAGTCGCGATCAAAAGAAACATTTTGCCCCCCGAACGTCCTATCCTCAAGCGTCTCGGCCCAGTCCAAGAACTTTTGTATTAATTCCCCTTCAGTCTGCTTGTGCGGATCGGTAATTTCTTCCTCGGTAAACCCGTTCACTTCCAATGCGCCATCCATAATGCTCGCTCCCTCCCAAATGCGACATTCTCCGTAGAAGCGATTTTCCGGATTACGCAAATCAAGCGCTCCAATACTCACAATTGAGTGCTGTTCGTAGTTTGTTCCGGACGCTTCGATATCAAGTATCAACATAGTGGTGTAAGTGTATCATGTTACTTCAACCCCTTACAATTCCCCGCCGGCGTGTATCCTGCAGCACGTGCTGCTTCGATACTCGTAAACCAAACCTTGTTGCGCTCCTTGATGGTGCGCGCTCCCGAGCACCACGGGAAGTGATACTTGGAACCCTGCGATGACGCAACCACTTCCCCTCCCCGGTACATCGGACGCATGGTGGTAATCGGAGCTTGCAATACTGTTGTAGGAGTATGTACCGAATCGAGCACGGATAATCTTCCGAGTCCAAAGGACGCAACACTCACGAGAATCAGAAGTGCTATGATGAAATAGTCGGTAGGGATATACTCTCCATACCTCTTGATTTGAACGTATCGTTCAAGTATACTGTGCCACCAGTTCCTCATTAGGAACCATTTTACCTTATACTCACCATATGGCACATAGAAAAGCTGGAGGTTCAGCAAAAAACCTACGAGATTCAAACCCCAAATATCTGGGAACAAAACTAGGCGACGGTCAGAGAGCTCAGACCGGTTCTATTATCGTGCGTCAGCGCGGAACCAAGATTTGCCCGGGAAAAAATGTTGGCATTGGAAAGGATCACACACTCTTTGCCCTTACCGATGGCATGGTTAAGTTTCGAAAAATGAGAAAGACACGATTCAATGGCGCGATAGTGAAAAAAAAGGTGGTAGATATAGTTGCATAAACGGCTCAGTACATGAGCCGTTTATTTAATGTGCCGCAACAGTAACCTTCACATCACACGTATCTCCTCCTACTGCAATGTGAACAACGTGTTCGCCCAACTCTTTTATGGGCGCATCAATGCGTATATCATTGGATGCAACTTCAATTCCCGCAACGTCTCTCAGGTGTGCTGCAATGACATCTTCGTGAATCGCTTCAAACAAGGTATCTTTCTCATTAGCGGATGCGTGAATCACCAATGCCTCTCCCGCAAGTTTTTCCAGTCCCTTATGTACAGAAGCAATCGCAGCTTCTTTTTCTGCTCTATGCGCTTGTGCCAACTTCTCAGCATGTGCTATTTTTTTCTCGGTTGCTTTTTCCGCAAGACCTTGTGTAAAAAGAAAATTCTGCGCATAGCCGTTTGACACTTCATGTACTGTTCCTTTCCGGCCCACGCCTGCAACATCTTTCAAAAGTATTACCTTCATAGTTTCCGTATGTTAACTTATTCCTCGTAATAGTACGCGGAATTACTGTTTGTGCAAGAAGGTAACTGCGGCTTCTAGAATAAGATCTCTTTCGGAGGTGGGATCAAAATCTTCTGGAAACTCAACAGATATATCCGGCTCCACGCCGTCTTTGGTGATAAAGACGTCTCCGGCGAGCAACCATCGAGCAACCGTTACCTTCAGCGACGTATCCGGTGTAATGTTGACCAATTCCTGAACGGAACCCTTTCCAAAACTTGCAGTGCCGATAAGTGTCGCCTTGCCGTATTCCTTCAAAGACCCTGCAAGAATTTCTGATGCCGATGCGGACCCCTTATCAATAAGAATAACCAATTTCAATCCATCGTTTACACTGTCATATCCTCGTGAGCGATGAATTCGATTCTCTCCATTGCCTCCGTAATCTTCCGTCACCACTATCTTTCCCGCCGGCAGGAACCAACTCGCCATATCCACTGCCGCATCCAAGTACCCTCCGGGATTTCCTCGCAGGTCGATGATGAGTTTGCTGTATCCTGATCTTTGGAACTCCTCCATGGCATCGGCGAATAATCCTGCTGATTTTGCAGAGAAGTTATACAACTCGATGACAAAAATCTGATCAGCTCGTTTGTATGTCTTAATTGTTGGAATTTGAATAGTATCTCGCGTCACGACAATCTCAAGTAGCTCATTTTCGTCTTCTCGATATATTTCAAGAGTCACCTCTGTTCCTTTCTCCCCCCGTATCAACTGCACTGCCACATTGGTGCTCATATCTTCAGTTGATGTACCGTCAATTGAAAGAATCTTGTCTCCCGGCTTCAGTCCCGCACGAAATGCCGGGGTGCCCTTCAATGGAGAAACAATAGTGAGCATTTGATCACGAATTGCGATTTCCATTCCCACTCCCTCAAATGACCCGCTAATATCAGCGGCAAACACCTCGGCCTCAGAGGGTGGTAAAAAGACCGTGTAGGGATCTCCCATCGACGCTGCCAATCCCTTCAAAATTCCCCACACACGCTCTTGTCGATCTTCTTGAGTGACCACTTCGGTGGTGGTTGCATATGCATCCACAAAACGAGCGTCCAAAATGTTCCATGCTTTCCATACCGGAGCAAAATCAATTCCTTCAGGTTGCACACTGGGAGTGATGCCGGCGGCAATCGCCGAGAGTCCGTACCGATTCAGTTGATCTGCAAGTACGCCCTTGCTGCCCACGACAATTCCGGTAACGAACGTCAGTGCGGTAATGAGTACGATGGTGGTCACCAATCTGAGTGTTTTCTTTGTCATGAGAGTATTATGGCATGCTCTTCTTTGCTATTCCAATGCGTATTGGTTATACACGCTCCATGCACCAACTTACGACGATATACCCTATACTAGTACATATATGCTCCGCCGACATACCTACAAAAAAATTACCTGGATTGATCTCGTATCACCAACTCAAGATGAGGTTCGTGAAGCGGCACAGGAGTTGGGTGTCGATGCACAAGTTGCCAGTGAACTCCTCTCCCCCACGCTTCGCCCACACATTGAAAAATATGAAAATCATCTCTATCTGGTACTTCATTTTCCCACGCTCAAGCCCACCACTCACCTCTCCTCCGCCGAACAGGAAGTTGATTTTGTTATCGGAAAAGATTTTCTCATCACTGCCCGTTACGAGGAGTTGGAGTCTTTTTCAGAATTCAGGCAGGTATTTGAAGTGAATGCAACACTCGAGGATGATCATATCGGGGATTCTCCGTTTGATATTTTCCTTCTGCTCACGCGACGGTTGTATAAGGGAGTTGAGGCAGAGATATATACGGTACGAGAAAAACTCGAATACATCGAAAAGGAAATTTTCGAAGGGTATGAGAAAGAAATGGTGGTTGCCCTTTCACACGCAGGACGTGATATTCTCAACTTAAAGCAAGCCCTTGACCCACATCAGGAAATATTGCGCTCACTTGGTGAACTCACTGAAGCATTTTCCGGACGTGAATACGTATCACGCGTAAAGAAAATTGAAAACATGTATTATCGATCTCGTAAACATATCATTAGAATTTGGCAGACGCTCAGTGAACTGCGAGAAACTAACAACTCCCTGCTTTCGACAAAACAAAATGAAGTGATGAAGAAACTCACTATCATGGCTTTCGTAACTTTCCCACTGATGCTTATCTCTTCAATCTTTGGAATGAATACCAAGATCCTTCCCATTGCCGGAATGGATAATGATTTTTGGATTATCACTGGCGTCATGCTCATTGCCACGTGTATTATGTTCTTGTTCTTCAAGCACAAGAATTGGCTATAATCTACCCTTTTGCGTATACTAGAGAAGATGCAGAGACCACTGTTTTTCCATAACACCCTCTCAAACACCAAGGAGCAATTCACCCCACTACGCGATGATGGCGTGCGTATGTATAGTTGTGGTCCAACCGTATATGATCGAGCGCACATAGGAAATATGCGCTCATACATTATGTCTGACATGATACGACGTACCCTTGAGTATAACGACTATATCGTTAAGCAGGTCATTAATATCACTGACGTGGGGCATCTTGTTTCTGATGAAGACGATGGAGAGGATAAACTTGAAAAGGCCGCAAACGAGTCCGGTGAATCGGCGCAGGCAATTGCTGAAAAATATACCAATCTCTTTTTTAAAGATCTCGTCCGTTTGAATGTACAAACTGAGGGCACTCAATTTCCCAAAGCAACTGATTACGTAGCGGAGCAAATTGCAATGATTCAAACACTTACCGAGAGTGGTCATGCGTACCGTATTACTGACGGCGTATACTTTGATACGTCCGTGTTTAAAAACTACGGCCAACTCGGAGGGGTTGATACCAAAACACTGGAGGCGGGTGTGCGCGTAAAGAAAAACGAGGAGAAGCGAAATCCAGCCGATTTTGCACTTTGGAAATGCTCACCTGAGGGAGTGAGACGACAACAGGAGTGGAAATCTCCTTGGTGTGTTGGTTTCCCCGGGTGGCATATTGAGTGTTCTGCAATGAGCCGCGCACTCCTGGGACGACAATTGGATATTCACTCAGGCGGCATCGATCACATTCCCGTCCACCACAACAATGAGATTGCACAGAGTGAGTCAGTGAATAAAAAGCAGTTTGTGCAGTATTGGATGCACAACAATTTCATCACCGTTGAAGGGCGACGAATGGGAAAATCTCAGGGAAATCTTATTACACTTGATCACGTTATCGATCGTGGATACGCTCCTCTTTCATACCGCTACTGGCTCTTGACCGCACATTATCGAACACCTGCAAATTTCACCTGGGAGGCACTTGATGGATCTCACACAGCTCTTAAGAAGCTGCACAAATACTTTATCGATGAACTCGGTGCAAAAGATGGCACAGTCGATGTTGCCTACCAAGAAAAATTCCATACATTCCTCAATGATGATCTTGACACTCCGAAGGCGATTGCACTCATGTGGGAGTTGGTAAAGGATGATCGTGTTTTTGCCGAGGACAAACGGGCGACGTTGTTGGAGATGAGCAAGGTACTTGGTTTGGGTCTTGCCGCATCAGATACATCTCTCACCCAATTACTCACCGGCAACGCAAAAAAGATTGAGATTGCACATGCACCCGAGAAAATACAGGAACTTGTTGCAGAGCGCGAAGAAGCACGAGCACAGAAGAACTTCGACCATGCTGATGATCTGCGACAAGCTATTCTTGACGCCGGATATGAGATTACCGATGGTGCAGACGGCCCTTCTGTTGAGCGACTTTCGTAGTTGTGCACAGCTACATCACATACTCACATGTGTGATCATGGGAGCTTGTAGAGGAATCGTGATAGAATCCTTCTATGACCAAGATGCGAGTGCCACCACAGGATTTGGAAGCTGAGCGTGCGCTGCTTGGCGCCATTATGATTAAGCCGACCGCAATGTACGATGTTGCGGACTTGATGGCTCCCGATTCTTTCTATGCCGCAAAGCATGGTGACATATTTGAAAACATGCTCGCTCTTTTTAACAAGGGCGAGCCCATTGATCTGGTGACTCTGGCAGGACGTCTTGAATCTCAAAAAAAATTGGAATCCATAGGTGGTCGCGGATACTTATCCGAACTGGTGAATGCAGCTCCGGCAGCAACAAATGCCGCTCACTACGCACAGGTGGTGAAGGCGAAACAAATTCACCGTGCACTAATAGAAGCAGCTGAGCACATCGGCGAGCTTGGCTACAAGGAGGATGCAGAAATCGAGGCCCTACTTGATGAGGCGCAGTCAATGGTATTTCATATCGCCAACACGTCCACGCTTCAAAAGTTTACCTCCATCGGTGATGAGCTTAAAGATGCATGGAAACGACTTGAGCATTTGCAGGAGAATAAGGATACGCTCCGTGGCATTCACACAGGATTTCGGGATCTTGATAATCTTCTTGCCGGATTCCAAAAATCGGATCTCATTATCCTCGCCGCACGACCTTCTGTTGGTAAAACCTCTCTCGCACTCGACATTGCTCGACAGACGTCAATTCAACACGGAAATGCCGTGGGTATTTTTTCCTTGGAGATGTCTGCTCAGCAACTTACCGACCGAATGCTCGCAACCGAAGCAAAAGTGGATTCGTGGAAATTGCGTACCGGACGTCTTTCGTCCGATGAAGAATACGACCAGTTGCGTAACGGAATGGACCGACTGTCCTCTGCCCCAATCTACATTGATGATAAGTCTGACCGTAGTGTATTGCAGATGCGCTCCATTGCTCGTCGACTTAAGGCGGAAAAAGGACTCGCCCTTATCATCGTTGATTACCTACAACTTATCATGCCGGGGGCGACGCGACAGAGTGATTCAATGGTGCAGCAGGTGACCGAAATATCACGCTCTCTTAAAGGTATGGCTCGCGAACTCGATGTGCCCGTACTTGCACTCTCACAACTCTCTCGTGCCGTTGAGCAGCGGGGTGGCACTCCGCGACTTTCCGATCTTCGTGATTCCGGATCAATCGAACAGGACGCTGACGTGGTCATGTTCATTCATCGTGAGGACCGAACGAATGAGAATTCTGATCGACAAAATATAGCCGATATTTTGGTAGAGAAACACCGTAATGGTCCCGTTGGACGTATTGAGCTTTTCTTTGACGAGAAGCGTGCTTCATACAATACTATTGAAAAAAGTGATTTCGGTGATTTTGCTGAAGTTTCCGAAACTCACGTTGATGATTTTTAGGTATGAATGAAATGGACAAGCTCACCGAACTCTTTATGCGTTTTCCCGGAATTGGACCTCGACAAGCGCGAAGGTTTGTTTTCTTCCTGTTGCGCCAAGATGCAGGATATCGTGCTGCACTAATTCGCTCGATTGACTCCGTTGCAGCACACATTCAACAATGCTCAAAGTGTCTTCGTTACGCACCACTCCACAAAGAACGTCCTGTGTGTGCTATCTGCGGTGATACTCACAGAGATACGACGCAATTAATGCTTGTTGAGAAGGATACTGATGTTGAGCAAATGGAGAAGAGCGGTGCATATGCCGGTCACTATTTTGTACTCGGCGGAACGCTTTCACTAACGGGAAAGAAAAGTTACTTGCGAGAAAAAGAACTTGACTCATACTTGAAACATCACGTGTTCGCTGAAATTATTTTGGCACTTTCCACCACTTCCGATGGCGAATTTACTACCGCTCATTTGGCCGAACAATTGAAGTCGAAGGCACGTATCACTGTACTGGGACGAGGACTCTCAACAGGATCTGAACTTGAGTACGCAGATGCCGCGACACTGGTACAGGCATTGAAGAATAGAGCGTAACCCTGTATGGTGTGGGTTGCATATTACCAAGAAAGGAGTGCAACAAATGCTGTTCTTTTTATTTCTGCTTTTCTTCGTTTTATGGACAATAGCGGGCTTCCTCGCTATTGTGCTGCATTTTGGTCCGGTTCTCAAATACGGAATTATGGCCTTTTGCATTGTTTTGGCCGTCATGGATCCAATTGCCGGCGGAGGAGCGCTTTCCGGATTCGTGTTCGGACTGATACTTGGTCGTATCGTTATTCTTCTCAGAGAATAGTGTGAAAAGGGCGCCTTCGGGCGCCCTTTCTTCTATCCAATTTTTCCAATCTTCACCCGAGTGTACGGTTGTCGGTGTCCTCTGTTTTTAAAATAGCGACTTTTTGCACGGAACCGTATAACCGGAATTTTTTTGCTTCTTCCATTTTCCACAAATGTTGCAGTGACGGTAGTTCCTGAAATCGTTGGTTCACCCACTTGCGTGGTTTTTCCGTCATCTACAAGAAGTACTTCATCAAAAGTAACCTTTCCCCCTTCCTTGTACTCTCCCGATAATCTTTCAATGTTGAGAAAGTCACCCTCTCGAACGAGATACTGCTTTCCTCCTGTTGCAATTACAGCGAAAGAGTTTGACTGCTTCTTTACAGACGCCTTTGGAGCTTTTTTTGTTGTTGCCTTTTTTTCTGCCATACGTGCCCAATATCCTACTGATTTACAGCAAAAAAGCAAGCTATATATCCCTATCGGGTCGCTCGACCTCAAGTAGTTCGATTCCCGTAGAATCTCCTGTTATTTTCATAACGTCCTTGTCAATTTTGTGTAATTCCTTGTATCCCGCGTTGTAGTGATTTACGGTGGTGGCGAGTTGATTTCCCAATTTTGCATAGTACTCCTCGTATCGTCCAATATGCGAAGAAAGTTTAGAGACATTCTTTAAAATATCTTGTGCCTTCTCTTCTATCTCCATTGCCTTCAACCCTTGCAATACTGTTTGCAGATATGCCAAGAAAGATGTGGGAGAGACAATAATTACCCGATGCTGACTCGCGGCTCGTTGTATGAGAGAATCTTCATCTGCACCAACCGTATTAGTGATGAGATCATAGTATATTCCCTCACTGGGAATGAACATAAACGCAAAATCAACCGTTCCTTCATCCGGTTTTATATATTTCGAAGTCTCTTGAATGCGGAGTTTTAGATCGTTCACAAACGTTTTTTCATACGCCGCCCTTTCCGTAGCATGTACACTTACCATTCGATTGTAGTTTTCGAGTGAAAATTTTGAATCAATGGGAATGATTTTATCCTTCACCCGCACCACCGCATCGACAATCTCCCCATCCTTAAATCCGTACTGCATGCTATAGCTCTCCGGTGGCAAAACATTCTGCAGAACGGTTTCCAGGTAGTATTCACCGAGTACTCCCCTTTGCTTCGGATTTTGCAGCACATCTTGCAATTTCTGTAACTGCTCGGCAAACGATACCACCTGCTTATTCGTCTCCCCGAGCTCGGTGAGGTGTTTGGTGACGTCTTGAACAATCTTGTTCGACTCACCCAACTGCTGCCTGACTGAATCGTGAATTTGCTTGGTGCTGTCACCAATTTTTGAATCGAAAGAAGTTCGTAAATGTGCAATTTCTCTTTGAAGAAAATCAATTCCCTGATTCCCTCTCCCGATCATCATCCTCATCATATAGAATACAGCGACTATGTTGCCGATGAACAATACGATCACCACCGCTATTACTATCGTTGTTATACTCATGGGATTAGTATACCAAACTACTCATTGAGCACATGTCGTTGGAGTATGATCTTTGCTCCCTCGACGATAACGAGGTTCAAAATACCCAATCCGATGAGTATCCCAATCTCCCACAATGTTAAAGGAGTGAGGGATAGCAACTTCTGTAGTGGGCCGAACGAGAGTGCTACAAAGAGGAGTGCCATGCTCGCAGAAAGCGCAATTACCAGATATGCATTGGAGAAAAGTGGTATTTTCCACACCGGCCTCGTGAAATCTTTAAATGAAAACGCAAAGAACATCGAATCAACGGAAAGCGCAACAAACATTACCGTGCGAATTTCTTCTATCGGCACCCCTACGTTGAGTAAGAAGAAGTAGAGCCCCAGCAGGAATAATCCCGTTATCGCACTCACGGTGAAAATAAACCATCGTACTTCTCGCGTCAGGATGCTCCTCACCCCGCGCCGCTCCGGCTTTCTTTTCATAACATCCTTCTCTTGCGGCTCAAATGCAAACGGAAAGCTCATAAATCCCTCTTCCACAATATTTGCCCAAAGAATCTGTGTTGGGAGCAAAGGGAGTGGCGCTCCAGCTGCTAATGCTCCTCCAATCACAATAATCTCACTGAAGCTCGTTGAAAGAAGGTAGGTGATGATTTTGCGTAAGTTTGCAATCACTCTTCTCCCCTCCGCAATGGCGGCAGTGATCACTGAAAAGCTATTGTCCACTAAAATTAAATCCGCGGCAGCTTGCGCCACCTCGGTACCACTCCCAACGGCAACACCAATATCGGCTGCCGCCAGTGCAGGAGCGTCATTTACTCCATCACCCGTCATTGCGACCACTTCACCGTTATTTCTCAGAAGTCGCGCAACTCTTAGTTTCTGCTCCGGCACGACGCGTGCGATAATAGCGTGTTCGTAAAGCGCCGTGAGCAGTTCTGCGTCATTCATTTTGGCAATCTGGGCTCCCGTAAGCACCGGAGCGTCGTCTCTCATGTCAATACCTGTTTCGTATGCGATTGCACGTGCAGTTTCTGGATAGTCTCCGGTTGCCATAATGACCCGAGCACCGGCAGTTTGTGTTTGCATCATTGCCTCCACTACATCCTCCCTAACTGCATCAGCAAAGGCGATGAGACCAACGAAGGTGAATGTTCCCTGATACTCTGGTGCGAGCACTGCTTCAGGAATGGTTTCCTCTGTTGTTTGTACGTATGCCACGGCGGTAAAGCGCATTCCCTCCGAAGATATGCTTTCTTGCGTTTTGGAGAACATCTGTATGACCTCATCTGTCATGGTATGCTCGCGGCCCTCTAGAAAATATGTTCCTGATTGCTCAAGTATGAACTCAGGTGATCCGGAAATATACGCTCTGTTCCCCTCCCGCAAACAGTTGTGTAACGAAACTGCATACCTGCGCGTTGGTTCAAACTGCACGAAATCAATTCGCTCATACCCGTTCACAAACAGATCTGTCTGTACGAGGCCTGCTGTCATTCCCGCTTCTACGATTGCTTTTTCAATGGGTCTTCCCTGAACCACCATCCCTTCCGAATCCTCTTCAATGAATGCGTCAGATGAGAGAACGGCCATTTTCAAAAGCTCCTTATTATCATCAACCGCCTCCTCGGTATTATGTTTCAAACCCTGTGCTGTGTAGAGCCCCTGAACGGACATTTCCCCTTGTGTGAGTGTCCCTGTTTTGTCAGTCAAAACAACAGTGGTGGATCCAAGAGTTTCCGCGGCAAGTAGGTTCTTCACCAACCCTCCCTTGCGCAACACGGATTCCATTCCCAGGGCGAGCACAACAGTCACTGCAGCGGGAAGACCGGCTGGTACTGCGGCAACAGCTACCGCAATTGCCAAAATGAGCATTTCAGAAAACTCCTCGCCTCGATATACTCCAAGAGCCAAAATGACAAGAAGTGCAACCAGTACAACCCACATGACGAATCTTCCGATATGTCTGATACTTTTTTGTAGTGGTGTTGTCTCCGCAACGGACTCCTGTGTCTTTTGAGCGATCTGTCCAAATCGAGCACGACTTCCCGTGGCAACCGCCACTCCCACGCCGCTTCCTTGTGTTATCAGTGTCCCCAACCACACCATATTTTTTTGTTCCGTCACGGAAAGTGATCTTCCAAGCGGCGTTGCAATTTTCTCCACCGGTAACCACTCTCCGGTGAGTGATGATTCGTTCACCTGTAAATCCTTCGCGTCAAGCAGTCGAATATCAGCTGGAATCGAAGCTCCTCCGTGCAATACCACTATATCTCCGGGGACCACGTTTTTCGCCGGAATGACTCGCTGGCTCCCTTCTCGCAACACCGTTGTATGCTTCTCTTGTGATTTTTCAAGATTATCAAAAATACGCGCTGCTTTCCCTTCTTGGAACATACCGACTGCGATATTGATCATCAGTGCGATTAGGATAACAATGGTGTCCAAGAATTCGTACAAAACAACAGTGGCGATACCCGCGGCGACAAGTACGAGTGCCAAAGGACTTTTTGTATGTCGAATGATTCTGGCGATAACCCCTTCTTTTGCCTGTTCAGGAAGCACGTTACTCCCGTACATTTTCAATCGCTTCTTCACCTCTCCCTCAGAAAGGCCATGTGTTTGGTTGGTCTTGAGTTGCATCAAAACCTTTTCCGAAGCAAAGCTGTGCCACATATTCATACGTGCATTGTACCATCCACGAATAGTGCACTCGTGGTATAGTGTGAGCATATGTTACATACACAACTCAAAGACGACATGAGAGAATCGTTGCGTGCACGCGACGAGGTGCGCCTCAGTACATTACGAGGACTTATCAGCGCCATTACCAACGAATTGGTTACTCGTAAACAAAAGCCCGATGAACACCTAGATGACGATGGCGTACTCACCGTTATCAAGCGAGCGGTGAAGCAGCGGAAGGACTCAATTGAACAGTTTGAAAAAGGAGATCGTGCGGATTTGGCAGACAAAGAGCGAGCAGAGCTTGCTATTCTTGAAGCATACATGCCCGCACTGGCATCACGTGAAGAAATCTCAAAAGCAGTTGCAAGCGCAATGACAACAATGGGACAGGTTGATCCGGGAAAGAGCGGGATTATTGTCGGTATGGTAATGCGAGAATTGGACGGAAATGCCGATGGTGCTCTGGTAAAGGAAATTGTGTGGGAGATGCTCAACTAACTTTCACTCCTTTGTTTAATACGATCATAAATACAGCGACAATGGCGGCGAGAACAAACGCCACGCGCAGATCAAAAAAGACGAGCAGTGTTGAAATGATGAGTAGCATCACGATGCGACCAACACTGAGTGCCATTTCCTTCACGGCAGTGTATTCATCTATGTACCGTCCATTATCAGCCGATTGTTCATAGGTGGTTGCGTCAAATGACAGTGTATTCACTGTGCGTCCAAAATTATGATAGCTGTCTGCAGCAAATATCTGCAACGGAGTTTGTACAAACAATTTGGAAACCCAGCCGGTGGTTGCCATTACCACACCCACAACGAGTATTTTCTTCTGACTCCATGTGTCAAACAGTTTTCCCGCAAATGCCCGCAGCATGATGACTACCAGTACGGTGAGAGAGGCAATGATTCCCAGTGCGGTGTACCGTTCATTAAGGAGCGTAAACACATAAATCGGCCAGAATATGGTTATCGCAACTCCTTGCGCTCCCGACGCTGCATTGGCCAAAAAAATAGACCTGTTTCCACGAGCGAAGAGGTGTCGAAATGATTCAATATAGTTCCAGCTAAAACGCTCATACGTGTTGTGCATAAAGAACAACGGAACAATTGAAACCAGCATTATGACAATTGAGAACAGAAACACCATTGAGAAACCAGCTGAAGTAATAATCACTCCTCCGATCATGGGGACTGCAATGAGTACTACACTGGCAATATTTCTCAATATCGCCAGTTGCCTGCCACGCATTCGTCGGTCAAGCGATGTTGCAAAATCTACATGATACGGAATCCAATAGAGTGCACGATATATAGCGGCTAACCCGATATATGCCAAGACTGCGATTGTTGGATTAAGGGGAAAGTAATACAGTGCGGTAATGGATCCGGTGACAAACAAAACACCGAATATCAACATGCTCCGTGTCCCGATTATCTGTAAGAACTTCGCGCTGATTGGTGTGAGTAATAGTTGGATACCAAAAAGAGAAAGGTAGATTGCCAACACTACTTGCAAGTCATAACCAAATTCCTTGTAGAAGAAAATGGGAAGGAAGACCCCGAGCGCTCCGAGAGATATGCGCATGAGCGTCCTACTGGTATAGAGTACCGCTAAATCGTGTGAAATGTGCGTGCGTGCATACAGACTATGCAACACATCCTTCACTTTTGTAGAGAGGTCGTGCATACACTTTATTATAACGTACGCACCGTATGCGTATTCTGTGTGTGTAGATAGCTATATTTTACCCACCAAATCAAGACCCGGCTCAAGAACATCATCTCCCGGATTCCAATTTGCCGGACATACTGCTCCCTTGTGTTCGGCAACAAATTTTGCAGCTCGCACCTTGCGAAGCGTTTCGTTGGCATTTCTCCCAATGTGATCAGCATTGATTTCCGCAACGATAACCATCCCTTCGGGATTAATGATAAATGTTCCGCGTCGTGCAGTGCCTTCATTTGCAACATACACTCCAAATGCGTGCGAGAGCTCATGTGTCGGATCAGCAACCATGGGATAGGTGATGGTGGCAATTGCCGGTGATGTGTCGTGCCACGCCTTGTGCACAAACACCGTATCAGTAGACACCGAGAGTATCTCGGCACCTTCTTTTTGAAACTCGCCATGTAGCTTTGCCATATCCTCAAGCTCGGTGGGACATACAAAGGTAAAATCAGCCGGATAGAAGAACAATACAGTCCACTTTCCCTTAAAATCATTCATTTTCATTTCTTGCACTTCTCCTTTCCCTTCGGGAACATATGCTGAAAACGCAAAGTTGGGAACGATATCACCGACGGTGAGTGGGGTGTATATTTCAAATGCGTCACTCTGTTCCATATAGCTATTGTATATGTCACTATAGTATCACAATGGAAAAAATAATCGTACTAGTTGGGACAAACGCATCAGGAAAAAGTACCTTGGCGGTTGAATTGGCCAAGTTATATAATGGTGAAGTGATTTCTGCAGATTCCAGACAGGTATACGCAGGACTTGATATCGCAACGGGAAAAATTACGAAAGAGGAAATGGATGGAATACCGCACCATCTGCTCGATGTTGCACATCCACAAGAAGTGTACACTGCGGCTGACTTTGCACGCGATGGGCGTACAGCACTTATCGACATCATCTCTCGTGGGAAGCTCCCGATACTTGCTGGCGGCACCGGCTTCTATATCGACGCACTTCTACACCCTGAAATGCTTGCTGCCGTTCCCCCAAATGAAGCACTCAGAGCCGCACTCGAGCAAAAATCTTCCGAAGAATTGTTCTCTCGGCTCGAGAAACTGGATCCGGTACGTGCGGAAAACCTGCGGGATAAAAATGAGCAGAATCACCGACGTCGTTTGGTGCGCGCAATTGAGATAGCGCTTACCCCCGCTCATAAGACACCTCAATCTGTCAAGTACGATATTCTTTGGATTGGAATATCATGGGAGAAGGATGTGCTTGAAGAACGCATACGTGAGCGTACACACCAACGCATGCAGCAAGGTATGATTGAAGAAGCAAAACAGCTTCACAGAAACGGTATCTCGTATGAGCGCATGGAGGCACTTGGGTTGGAATATACGCACTTGGCAAACTATCTTCGCCAAAGAATTTCCAAAGAAGAACTCATTGAGAATATTATTATCAGCGATCGTCAATATGCAAAACGCCAACGCACGTGGTTTAAGCGAAATAAACAGATACATTGGTTTACACAAGAGCGCTTGAAGGACGTTCCATCACTGGTACGTACATTTCTTTCCGAGGCGGGCGATGAGGGAATCGAACCCCCGACGTCGGTTTTGGAGACCGAAGTTATACCACTTAACTAATCGCCCATGGGTGCGAGTATACCACATGGAAAAACTCGAGGGTATCTCGAGTTTCTCTATTTCTTTAATTCCTTGTGCTTTTCTTTAGCGCGACACCACTTACAATACTTGTGTAATTCTAACTTTTCAATACCATCACCCTTGATTCTGCGAGACGTCCAATAGTTAATACGGTTGCATTTCGAACAAGCAAGTTTTTTCAGTTTGTCTTGGCTCATATGGCGACCACATTACCCAATTATGCGTTGTATGTCAACGGTGGTAGTACGTGCGTCACTTTCTCTTTCCTCTATTCCCTTCCCGGTGAGTACCTCAAGAAGTGTGTTCACCACCAACCATGCAATGAGTACGATAACGAGCCCTATCGCAACCGAGCTAAATATTTTCTTTCCGTCAGAGATTTTTGATGTACTTCCGGCATCGGATAGGAAAAGCCATCCTGCATAGGCAAACATGATTGCTGATACCACTATCGATGTGGTTACAATGAACGTTAAGATGTTCCGTGCCAGTGTAATGAGTGCGGCAAAATCACACGCTGCGGCCTCTTGAGCACAATCTTGGGGCACTAATTGGGCAGACACAACAAGCGGAAATATGAGAATAAGTCCTAGGGTAACAAATGTAGCGATACGTTGCATACTATAATGGTAGCATCAATACGTCATTTGTTTTGTTGTTTGTGGGTAAAAGACAAAGACCACCATCGGCAGTCTTTGCTCGATCGTGGCCTCGTTATTGTTTTGGGTATTCAGCAGCTTTTTCGATTTCCGAGAGGTCAAAATCCCAGAAATCCTTTTCGATCTTCAATCGGAGGAGTTTGCTTTTTACCTTATCGTGCTCATCCAAAAAAGCGATGAGTTTTGCAAACTCGTACGGCTGGAAATAATCGTACTTCCTCCGCACCCCTGAATACAATTGTGGCTCCGTAAGATTCAAGATTCTCTGTAGATCTACCTGCGAGACCTTGAGTACTTCCCGAAACCAGCAGATCAGTTCCTGATCTCTTTTGCTCATACCTGCCTCCTTTGCTATGAGTATTCAGTATTAGACATCAGATCTTCAGTTAATTCAAGAGTTTCGTGACGGTTCAAAGAAATGTTATATCTCCTGCCACTTAGG